>DATMGW010000148.1:0-5514 GCA_035555295.1 Caldimonas sp. | reverse complement strand
CGATGTCTGGGACCTGGACGCGGTGAGCGCACCGATACTGACCCAGGCGAAGGACGCCAGCGGCAAGATGGTCGATGTCGTCATCCATGGCGGCAAGACGGGCCACATCTACGTGCACGAGCGCAACACGGGCAAGCTCATCCGCTTCTCCGAGGCGATGATTCCGCAGGAAAACATGTGGGTGCTACCGACCGCGGCGGGCGCGCGCATGTTGCCGGGCGCCAACGGCGGTGTCGAATGGTCGCCGATGGCGGTCAACCCGAAGCTGCACCTGGCCTACGCCGCCAACCTGCATCAGCCGATGACCTATCACGTCGAAGCGTCGCCGTATCCGGGCGGCAAGCTGTGGCTGGGTGGCGCGTTCAAGACGATCCCGAGCGAAGAGCAGTGGGGACGGCTGGTGGCCGTGAACCTCGACACGGGCAAGGTGGCGTGGGGCGTCAAGACACCGCAGCCGCTGATCGGCGGCGTCCTGGCAACGGCGGGCGATCTCGTGTTCAACGGCGAGGCCAACGGCTGGTTCAAGGCGTTCGACGCCCATACCGGCAAGGAACTCTGGAAGTACAACTGCGGCGCGGGCGTGAATGCGCCCGCGGTCTCGTACATGGTCGGCGGCAAGCAGTACGTGGCCGTCGCGGCTGGAGGCAACAACCAGATCGACGCGAAGCGCGGCAACAGCGTGTTCGTCTTCGCGATGCCCTGACCCGCAGTCTCTTTCGATCGCGCGGCCACTCCGGCGCATCGGAGTGGCCGCTTTTTTTGTGCCGCGTCTCCATCCCAAGACCATGATGCCCAGGTTCCCAGCTGACGTCTGCCTCCTCGCCGCACTGCTGGTCGTCTCCCCGGTCTCCGCGCAGGGTGACGAGGCCGCGCGCAAGCTGGCCGAGCCGTGCATGGCGTGCCATGGCCCGAACGGCAATTCGCAGAACCCCGACTACCCCGTGCTGGCCGGTCAGTCGTGGCGCTACATCTACGTCGAACTCAAGGATTTCAAGGAAGGCCGGCGCACGGATCCGATCATGTCGGCGATGGCCGCCAATCTCTCGCGCGACGACATGATCTCGCTGGGCAATTTCTTCGCCGCCCAGAAGCCGCTGCCGATCGCCTTCAAGGCGGACGGTGCGAGGGTGGAGGCCGGGCGAAAGACGTCCGACGCCGTGCTCTGCCCGATGTGCCACCTAGGCGGCTTTGTCGGCCAGAACGAAATTCCGAAGGTGGCGGGCCAGTACCCGCAGTACGTCAAGAAGCAGTTGCAGGACTTCAAGGCCAGGCGCCGGACCAACGACGCGGGCAACATGACCAGCGTCGCGGCGACGCTGAGCGACGACGACATCGAGAACCTGGCGCACTACATCGCGAACCTGTAGGTCCCTTCTTGCCGGCGTGCCCGGGCGCGGCGCGGGCGCGTGGCGTCAATCGAACACGTATCGAAGGCCGGCGGAAAAGCCGCGCGGCGCGCCGCGCCCGAGAAACTGCTCGTCGCGCGGATTGGCGGGGTCGAAGCTGTTCGACGGCCCGGTGAAGACATTGGTGCCGAGGATGGCGAAGTTCGCGTAGCGGCGGTTCAGCGCGTTGTCGATCCGGCCGAAGAATTCGAGCCGGCGCGAGCTGCGGAAGCGGGTGTCGAGATCGAGGCGCCAGTACCCGGGAACGCTGCCGTGGACATCGAGATTGTTCTCGTCGCCGCGCGCCCGGATCGAGCTCGCGAAGAGAGCGTTCGCGCCCACGCTCCACTGCTCGCCGGCAGCGAGATCGACACGCAGCTTGAGCGACTGGCGCGCAATGCCGGGAATGCGGTCGCCGCGCGAGACCCGGATCGCGCCGTTCGCGTCGGCGCTCGAATTGGCCGGGCTGTTCTCGGAGAATGCGGTGCGATAGCTCGCGTCGATCCAGTCGTAGCGCACGCTGAAGGCGAGTGCTGCACCGAGCCGCGTCGAGGCGCCGAGTTCGAGCCCTTGCCGGCGCGTCGTCCCGACGTTCTGGAAATAGCCCGAGTTGACCGCGACGCCGGTGCTGCTGATGAACTGCAGGTCGTCGTGCAGGTCGGTTCGAAAGAGCGCGGCACTCCAGCTCGTCTCGTCACCGAGCTTGCCGCGCGCGCCGAATTCGATCGTCCGGGAGACGACCATCTTCAGCGCCGGGTCGGCGAGGAAGCTGTTCGGCAGCTTGCACGGTGCATTCGGGTCCGCGCAGGTCAGCTCGATCGCGGTGGGCGCGCGCATGCCCTCGTTGTAGCTCGCGTAGGTCGTCAGTGCGACGTTCGGGTTGAAGGTCAGGCCGAGGGCCGGATTGAAGCGCGCGTAGCGGTGCCGACCGTCGAGCCCAGGAGCGATGCCGCTGCGATCGGCGATGTCGATGTCGGCGCGGTTGAAGCGCCCGGCGGCGGTGACCGTCCAGCGCTCGTCCAGGCTGAGCGCGTCTGACACGTAGACGCCGACGTAGCGGGTCTCCGAGTCGGCATCGGTCTCGGGAATGAAGCTGCCGGTACCGATGGTGCCGCGATCGGCCGTGAATTGCGCGTCCTGCGAGCTGCTGCGAAAGCGCGCGCTGCCCAGGTCGAGGCCAAGACCGAGCACGAGCTTGTTGGCGCGGCCGGCGACCTTGTCGGTGCCGGTGAGCTGAATGCCGGCACCATGACCCATCTGGTCGATCGACGAGACGTCGTTGGTCGCTTCGGCACTGCCGGGGCCGGCGTACGCGTCGTTGACATTGCTGCTCAGGTTGCGGTTGCGGAACCGCCGCAGGTAGGCGTTGCCGCTCAGCAGCCAGGAGTCGGTCAGGGCACGGCTACCCTTCAAGGAGAGGAAGGCGAGCCGGTTCGCATTCGTGTCCGGATAGGTGTAGGGCTGGCGCCGGTCGGCGAAGCTCGCCGGCAGCGTCTGGGTGCCTTCGAGGCCGTTGTTCGCAGCAGTGAAGCTCAGGTCGAGGTCGGTTCGGTCGTCCTGCCAGCCGATCTTGGCGAAGAACTGCCTGACGCGGCTCTGGTTGTGCAGCGCCCAGCCACCGTCGAGCGTGTCGTTGGCCGTCGCGAACCAGTCCCAGGAGCCGCTCTTGCCACCCGTGTCGGCGACGAGCGTGCGCCGGCCGAAGGTGCCGGCGCTGACGCTGGCCGCGAATCCGGGCTTGTCCGGGTATTCGCTCGCGCCGCTCTTCGTGTAGACGGCGACGGCGCCGCCGAGCGTGTTGAGTCCGAACATCGGGTTCGAGCCCGGGATCAGCTGGATGCTCGAGATCGCCGAGTACGGAATCAGGTCCCAGTTGACGCCGTCGCCGAACGGTTCGTTGATGCGCACGCCGTCGAAGAAGACCGAGACACCCTGCGGCGTACCGAGCAGCGGCGAGGCACTGAATCCGCGCACGATGACGTCGGGCTGGTACGGGTTGCCTTGCGCCGCGTTCAGGCCGACACCGCCGCCGTTCTGCCCGAGGAAATCGGTGATGCTTGCGGCGCCCTGCCGGCGCAAGTCGCGACTCGTGTAGACCTGCACGTTGGCCGGCAGATCGCGCAGCGCGATGCCCGAGCCCGGCAGCGGCGTCGTTCCGACGATGCCGACCTGTGGCAGCTCGAGCACCTCGGCCGGGTTCTCGGCCCGGCTCGCGCCGGCCAGCAGCGCAGCCGCGGCGGCGGCGAGCCAGCGCGCGGTTCTCGCCGAGCCTCGCCCCCGGTGCTTCAGCATCGCTGCCGGCTGTCTGGCAAGGGCACGGCAATTCAGCGGATCGCGACTCCCCAGGGCAGCTTGCCGACCGCGATGTCGGCGACGCGCACGCCGCGCTCGGTGTCGATTACCGAGACACTGCCCGAGCGACCGCAGGCGACATAGAGCTTCCTGCCGTCGGGAGTCAGCGCCATGTTCCAGGGCCGCTGGCCGACCGCAATCGTGGCCGTGATCGTATTGCTGGCGACGTCGATCACCGAGACGCTCGCTTCGCCTCCGTTCGACACGTAGATCTGCTTGCCGCCCGGGTGCACGGCGATGCCGTTGCTGCGCAGGCCGGCCTTGATGCTGGTAACGACCTTGAAGGCGATCGCGTCGATCACGTAGACCACGCTGGCGTTCTCGGCGGCGACGTAGGCGCGCGTGCCGTCGGGCGAGAAGCCGATGCCGCGCGGGCGCGCGCCGACCGGGATCTGCGCCACCTCGGTGCGCAACGCGACGTCGATCACGTCGACCGCCTCGCCCTCTTCGGCGCTGACGAAGACGTGTTTGCCGTCGGGCGCGAAGATGGCGTGTTCGGGGTTCTTGCCGCGCACCTGCACGACGAACGCCTTCTTGTTCGTCGCCGTGTCGACGAAGACGATGTCGTTGGATTCCTCCACCGCCGCTGCGACCCAGCGCCCGTCCGGCGAGATGCCGACGCCCTCGGGTGACTCGCCGAGCGCCACGGTGCCGGCGAGTGCGCGCGCGCCGAGGTCGATCACCGTCAGTTGGTTGTTCGGCTGGTCGCTGACGTAGGCCCACTTGCCGTCGTTGCTGACAACCGTGCCACGCGGCTTCTTGCCTGCCGGGATCTCCGCGACGACCCGGTCGTTCGCGGTGTCGATCACGCTGAGGGTCCCGGAGCCCTCGTTCGGCACATAGGCGAAAGGCGCCGCCCATGCGGTGCCTGTCAGCGTCAAGGCGAGAGCGAACGTGGCGAATCTGGATGTCATGAAGATGCCTGGGTTGTTGGAGCGGAGGACGGTCGGCTGGGCGCCCCGGGCCACATCCGTGCGAAGACCGCGTCGCGGTCGACCAGCAGGTGCTTCAGTGCCATGAGCACGTGGCCCGAGATCAGCGCCGTGAACACGAAGGCGGTCGCCACGTGCACGCCCTGGAGCGCCGCGTACACCTGCGGGAGATCGGGGCCCCAGGGCGGGACCGCGAAGCCGAACAGGCGCAGACCGTGCTTGCTGAAATTCGATGCGACGTAGCCTGCCAGCGGCATAAGGATCATGCACGCGTAGAGAGCGCGATGGCCCGCATGCGCGGCGCGGCGCTGCCATGCAGGCATCGACTCGGGCCACGGCGGCGGCCGGTTCCGCACGCGCCATGCGAGGCGCGCGACGACGAGCAGGCCGAGCGCGACGCCGAGCGACTTGTGCAGGTTGATGACGCCGGCTCGCGCCGGCGTATTGCGCGGTGCGATCTCGTCGACCAGGAATCCGAATGCGATCTGGCCCAGCAGGGCGAACCCGATGAGCCAGTGCAGCAGCACGGAGACCCGGCCGTAGCGCAAGGCCGTCACAGCTGCGTTGCTCAGAAACTCGCGGTGCCGGACAGGCCGACCGTCCAGGTGCGCCCGGGCGCGGGTTCGAAGAAGCGAGAGTTGCCTTCGTTGACGATCACCGAGCCCGCGTACCGGTGCCCGAGCAGGTTGTCGACCCGGCCGAATCCGGTCAGATCCCAGGCGCCGACGCGAGCCAGGTAGCCCAGACTCGCGCTGGCGATCGCATAGCCCGCGGCCGCGTCAGAATTGGCATCGTTGACCCACACCCGGCTGAGCGCGCGGCCCTCGATCGCGCCGCGCCAGCCC
>DATMGW010000147.1:0-4603 GCA_035555295.1 Caldimonas sp. | reverse complement strand
GACCTCGTGAAGGGAGGGGACGACACGGCGCGCGACGCGCCGCCGGCAGCGAGCGCCTCGGGCTTTGACGAGCGCATCTACGTTTTCACGCCGCAGGCCGCCGTTGTGGAGCTGACCGCGGGGGCGACGCCGATCGACTTCGCCTACGCGGTGCACACCGAGCTCGGCCATCGTTGCCGCGGCGCCAAGGTCGACGGCGCGATCGTTCCCCTCAACACGCCGCTGCGCAGCGGCCAGACGGTCGAGGTGACGGTGGCCAAGAGCGGCGGCCCGTCGCTCGACTGGCTCAACGCCGATCTCGGCTTCCTGCAGAGCGCGCGCTCGAAGGCGAAGGTGCGGGCCTGGTTCAACGCCCTGGCGCAGCAGGCGACGATCACGCGCGGCCGCGACGCCGTAGAGAAGCTGCTGCAGCGCGAGGGCAAGACGGCGCTCAAGCTCGAGGACCTCGCCACGCAGCTCGGCTTTCGCAGCGCCGACGCGTTCTTCGAAGTCGTCGGCAAGGACGAGCTGTCGTTGCGCGCGATCGAGGCCTTGCTGCGGCCGGCGCCCGAGCCCAAGACCGACGCCACGGAGATCGCGCCGAAGCGCTCGCGCGCGTCGACTTCGGCGCCGGGCGGCGTTCTCGTCGTCGGCGTCGAGTCGCTGCTGACCAGCCTGGCACGCTGCTGCCGGCCGGCGCCGCCCGACGCGATCTCCGGCTACGTGACGCGCGGCAAGGGCGTCGCCGTACACCGTGCCGCCTGCAGCAACCTGCGCGAGCTCGCGGCGCGCGCGCCCGGCCGCGTCATCCCGGTCGCCTGGGGCGCGCTCGATGCGAAGCGGCCCGCGCTCTATCCGGTCGACGTCAGCGTCGAGGCCGCCGACCGTCAGGGCCTGCTGCGCGACGTCTCCGAAGTCTTCTCCAAGGAGAAGACCAACGTCATCGGCGTCAAGTCGAGCTCGGTGCGCGACGCGAGGGGGTCGACCGCCTTCATGACCTTCACCGTCGAGGTCAGCGACACGGCGCGTCTCGCGGCGACGCTGGCCGAGGTCCGTCGCGTCGCCGGCGTGCGCTCGGCGCGGCGCCGGTAGGCTCCTTTAGCGCAACGGGATCGGCGTCGCGCGGTCGACGGCAACGACGCTGACACTGTTCTTCGGCGAGCCGTCGATGAGGCGATCGGAGTAGGTGAGATAGACGAGCGCGTTGCGCTTCCTGTCGACCATGCGGACGACGCGCAGGCGCTTGAAGACGAGCGAGATGCGCTCGCTGAACATCTCCTCGTGCTGCTCGAGCGGCTTCGCGCCGAACGCGATCGGTCCGACCTGGCGACAGGCGATCGACGCTTCAGCCCTGTCCTCGGCGACGCCGATCGCGCCCTTGATCCCGCCGGTCTTGGCGCGCGAGACGTAGCAGGTCACGCCGGCGACCTTCGGGTCGTCGTAGGCATCGACGACGATCTTGTGGTCGGGGCCGACCAGGACGAATGCAGTGTCGACTTCGCCGATCGGATCGGCGACGCCGATCGCTGGGCAACCAAGGAAGAGTGCCGGAACGAGGCCGGCGATGAGCTTGTTCATGGAGGGTCTTGCTGGCGACGCGAAGCGCGGCAGCCAAGCCTACGCGCAATGCAATGGCCTCAGCCGGCGCTGCTATCATTCGCCCCTTCGCAGGCGCGTAGCTCAGCTGGTTAGAGCACCACCTTGACATGGTGGGGGTCGTTGGTTCGAGTCCAATCGCGCCTACCAGAAAACACAGTGAAAACAAGGACTTAGCGGATTCCGCAAAGTCCTTTTTTCTTGGACGAAGGCCCCGGATGCGCGCTCGACACAAGGAACAGCACAAGATCGAGAACGTCAACTGGCTTCGCGCCGCGGTCCTCGGCGCGAACGACGGCATCGTCTCGACCGCCAGCCTGGTTCTAGGCGTCGCGGCAGCCCACGCCGGCCATGCGAGCATCCTGGTCGCCGGGATCGCCGGCCTCATCGCCGGAGCGATGTCGATGGCGACCGGCGAATACGTCTCCGTGTCCTCGCAGCTCGATACCGAACGGGCGGCGCTCGACAAGGAGCGAGCCGAGCTGGCCGACGATCTCGAGGCCGAGCACCGCGAGCTGGCGGCGATCTACGTCCGTCGCGGCCTCGACCTCGGTCTCGCCAGGCAGGTCGCCGACAAGCTCATGGCACACGACGCGCTGGGCGCGCACGCGCGCGACGAGCTCGGCATTTCCGAAGTCACGCTCGTCAAGCCCTTGCAGGCGGCCGTGGCCTCGGCGTGCAGCTTCGCGGCGGGCGCCGTCCTTCCGCTGGCCGTTGCCGCCCTGGTGCCTGCGCCGACGCTGGTGCCGGCGGTCGCCGGCTCGGCGCTGCTCGCCTTGGCCCTACTCGGAGCGCTGGCCGCCAGGACCGGGGGTGCAAAGCTGGTTCCCAGCATCGTGCGCATCACCTTCTGGAGCGCGCTGGCGATGGCCGTGACGTACGGAGTGGGTGCGCTGTTCGGGACGAGCGTCGCCTGAAGGCCCGCCGCGCGGGAATCCCGCGGCCGCGGTTGAAGCAGCAACGCAACGAGGAAGCTAGCGCGTCACGGGCCCGGCGCCGCGGTCGGGCAGCTCGAGCCCGGCCGGCACGGTGCCCATCCAGCTGCGTTCCATCAGCTCGTACTCGTCGTAGTTCGTCTCCGAGACTTCGGGAACCTGGAGCGTCTCGAACTCCCGCTGCAGCGCTTCTTGCGCGAGGCGCTCGTCGGCTGCATCCTTCAGCTCGCGCAGGTTGTCGATGATCGTCGTCATCAAGGGCGCCGGCTCGTCGCAGGCGAGGATCTCCGCTTCGGTCAGCGCCCGGCCCAACACCTTGAGCGGCAACGCCTCGACGCCCGGCCACCCGCCGCTGCGAAGTGCGTCGTGGACGGCGAAGAGATTGCGCACCGCCTGGGTCGCCGGGTCGTGAACGAGCAGCCGCGCGCCGAGCTCGGCGCGCTGTTGCATCAGCAGCGACAGGGGCGAGTCCGCCGACTTGGAGCGCGGTTCGGACGACGCCCCGTTCTGCTGAGGGCGCCGCTGTTCTATCCGGATCGAGCGGCCCAGCACGTCCCGGACCCAGCCCAGAGAGCGGTGCTTGTCCTTGCTCGCCGGTGCGGCGCTCCGGTCGTCGACCGGCCGCGCATCCGGCGCCTGGCGTGTCGGCGGTTTTGCGGACATGCGGCTTGGCCTCGCTCGTTCTTCGAGATTCGACACATTCCGTTTCGGCCGCCGCGTCGTTTCCTTGAGACCGCTCGCCGGCCCGATGTCTCATTGCCGGTGCGAGTGTGAGAATCTTGGCGGGTCAGCCGCCCCCGGGACGCGGGAAGTGCGGCGAATCGTCGGCGCTTGCGTCCGCTACCATCGGCGAGCAGGCTTCGATGTCGCGCCGTGACGTGAGGTCCCCAGCGCGAAGGCCGGATGGAAGCCGAGTACCGTGTGATGCATGCGATCCCAAGGCCCTGGTTGCGGACGTCGGTGGCGTTGCTTTCGGCGTTCGTTTTGTGCGCGATCGCAGCGACCGGACAGGCCGTCGCGAAGACGCCGGACGAAGTCGAGATCGGACAGACGCTTCGCGACGCGACCCTGCTCGGCCTCAATGGCCCGTCGCGCAAGCTCTCGGACTTTCGCGGCAGGCCGCTCATCATCAATGTCTGGGCGAGCTGGTGCGGCCCCTGCAGGCAGGAGATGGCGTCGCTGGAAAGACTCGCCTGGCAGGAACATGCGGTGCCTTTCGCAGTCATCGGCATCTCGACCGACGACTATCCCGACAAAGCCAGGCGTTTTCTGGATGGCAGCAACGCGACCATCAGCCACTTTATCGACAGCAAGTTGCTGCTCGAGCACATGTTGGGAGCTTCGCGCCTGCCGCTGACCGTCCTCGTCGACGCCAACGGGCAGGTCATCGACAAGGTCTACGGCGCGAAGCAGTGGGACGGCCTCGAGGCCAGGGCGCTGATCGGCAACGCGTTCCGAAGCCGCCGGCCGGCCTCCGGGAGATAGCGAGCTGCAACGTCGCACCGGCTCACTCGCCGAGCCCTGGCGCGGCGCATCGACAGGCATCGCCGCTTGCCTGCTCGCCCTTGCGTGCGCCGCGTGCACGACGACCGCCGCGCCGCGCAACGACTGGGAGAGCCGGCTGCAGGGCGATGCCGTCGTGCTCCTCGGCGAGGTCCATGACAACGCCGAGCAGCATCGGCTCCGGCTGGAGGTGTTGCAGCGCGCGCTCGCCGCAGGATGGCGGCCGGCGATCGCCATGGAGCAGTTCGACCGCGAGCACCAGGCCGACATCGACCGGGCCCGTCGCGAACGACCGGCCGACGCCCAGCACGTGATCGACCTGGCGGCTCCGGCGAGCGCGCGATCCGGCGCGGGCTGGAACTGGGACTTCTATCGGCCGTTCGTCGCCCTGGCGCTCCGCTACGACGTGCCGCTCGTCGCCGCGAACCTGTCGAACGCCGAGACGACGCGGATCGTGCGCGGAGGATACGCTGCCGTCTTCGACGACGCGAACAGGGCGGCGCTGGGTCTCGGCGCACCTGTCCCGGCCAGCTTGCAGGCGGCCCAGGAGCGCGAGATCGACGCCGGCCATTGCCATGCGCTGCCGCGCG
>DATMGW010000146.1:0-7096 GCA_035555295.1 Caldimonas sp. | reverse complement strand
CGTAGAGCTCGCCCACGTGAGCGCGAAAGGTCTCGGCCGTCTCCGCCATCGGGTCCTTGCCTGCGTAGGGGAGGACGGCGGCGGACTCGTCTTCCGGCTTGTCGTTCGCGGCGTAGACCGAGACCGTCGAGACGAAGACGTAGTGCCGGACCTTGCCCTGCAGGACACGGCCGGCGTCGCGCACCCAGAACGGCAGCGTCGTCGGGTTGTCGATGCACACGTCCCACTCGCGGCCTTCCAGGGCTTTCAGGTCGCCGGTGTTGCGGTCGCCGATCAGCTCTTCGACCTCGCCCGGCCACTCGCGAGCTTGCCGGCCGCGATTGAACAAGGTCACGGTGTGACCGCGAGCGAGCGCGTAGCGCACCTGGTGCGGCCCGGTGAAACCCGTTCCGCCCAGGATCAGGATGCGCAACTTCTTCGCCGGGCCGGCGGCGCCGTCGGCCGCGAACGACAGGCGCGGCGACAAGGCGAGACCCGGAACGGCGAGTGCCGCTGACTTGACGACGAAACTTCGACGGGTCGATCGCATCGCGTACCTCGATGCAGGAAAGCCTGCGCTAGCATCCGGAACAGCGGCCGATGATGATGGGAACGAGAGGAGATTTCAATGCCGAGCCATGAGGATCTTGATCGCCGCCGCCGTGGCCTGCTCGTCGCTTCGGCTGTACTGGCTCTCGCGACGGCGCTCGCACCGCGGCGCGCGCGCGCGCAGGCGGCCGGCGGCGCCAAGATGCCAATCGGCGTGATCGGCTCGGGCCACATCGGCGGAACGATCGGCGGCCTGTGGGTCAAGGCGGGGCACCCGGTCCTGCTCTCGTCGCGCCACCCCGATGAGCTCAAGGACCTGGTGAGCGGGCTCGGCCCGCTGGCCCGCGCCGGAACGGTGGCGCAGGCGATCGAGTTCGGCGAGGCGCTCCTCGTCGCCGTGCCTTACGGGGCGCTGCAGCAGATCGGCCAGGACTACCGCGCGGCGCTCGCCGGCAAGCTCGTCCTCGATACGTGCAACGCCGTGAGCTCGCGCGACGGGGCCATCGCCGACGAGGTCGAGAAGAACGGCATCGGCGTCACGTCGCAGAAGTATCTGCCCGGCACCCGCCTCGTTCGTGCGTTCAACACCATGTCGTACATGATCTTCGCGCGCGAGGCGAATCGTCCCGAGCCGAGGCTGGCGATCCCGATCGCCGGCGACGACGCCGCGGCCGTACAGGCAGCCGCGGCACTGGTGCGGGACGCCGGCTTCGACCCCGTCGTCGTCGGTGCGCTCGCCGACGCGCGCCGATTCCAGCGCGGGGCACCAGGGTACGGTCAAGCCGTCAGCGCTGCCGAGCTCAAGCAGAAGCTGTCCTTGTAGCCGTGCCGCGGCTCAAGGACTGGCTGCTGCGGGCGGTGCCGGCGACGCCTGCGGAGCGCCAGGCCGCCCTCTGGTCGTTCGCCTATTTCTTCGCCCTGCTGGCCGGCTACTACGTGCTGCGGCCGTTGCGCGACCAGATGGCGATCGCGGGCGGAATCAAGGCGTTGCCGTGGCTGTTCACAGCGACCTTCGCGACGCTGCTCGCGGCCCAGCCGCTGTACGGGGCGCTCGTGGCGAGGCTGCCGCGCGCCCGCTTCATCCCGATCGTCTACCAGTTCTTCGTCGCCAACCTGGCGCTGTTCTGGCTCCTCCAGACCCTGGGAATCGCGCCGGTGATCGTGGCGCGAGTCTTTTTCGTCTGGGTCAGCGTGTTCAACCTCTTTGCCGTCGCCGTGTTCTGGTCGTTCATGGCCGATCTCTTCACGAGCGAACAAGGCAAGCGCCTGTTCGGCTTCATCGGCGCCGGCGGAACGGCCGGCGGCCTGCTCGGCCCGGCGATCACGATCGCGCTGTCGGTTCCGCTGGGTCCGGCCAACCTGCTGCTCGTCGCGATCGTCTTCCTCGAGCTCGCGGTGTATGCCGTGTATCGCCTCGAGCGCAGTGCCGGCGCGCCGCACGGCCCGCGGCGCGACGAGGGCCGCGTCGGCGGCAGCGCCTTCGCCGCGCTGCCCGAGCTGATCCGCTCGCCGTACCTGCTTGGTGTGGCTGCGTGGGTCAGCCTGCTGTCGTTCGGCGCGACGATCCTCTACTTCGCGCAGGCGAACGTGGTGGCGGCAGCGGTCCACGGCGCCGGCGCGCAGACGCGAATCTTCGCCAGCGTCGACCTGGCGGTCGGGCTGCTGACGCTGGCGACGCAGGTCTTCGCGACCGGCCGGCTGCTCGGGCGCTTCGGCACCGGCGCGGCGAGCGCTGCGCTGCCGGCCGTGTACATCGTCGGCTTCGCGGCGCTGGCGCTGGCACCCGGCCTCGCCGTCGTGCTCGTGTTCCAGGTCGTGCAACGCTGGATGAACTTCGCGATCGCCAACCCGGCGCGCCAGGTCTTCTTCACCGTCGTCGGGCGCGAGGAGAAGTACAAGGCGAAGAACCTGATCGACGTCGTGATCTATCGCGGCTCCGACGCCTTGTACGGCTGGGTCTTCGACAGTCTGCAGGCGATCGGGCTCAAACTCGGCGCGATCGCGCTGTGCGCGCTGCCCGTGGCGGCGGGATGGCTGGTACTCTCGGCAGCGCTGGGGCGCATGCACGAACGCCGCGCTGCCCGGCTGGAACTGCCGCCTCAAGGAGATCGACCCACGTGACGCACCTCGACGAATCGCTCAACCATCTCCTCCTGGAGATCAAGTCCCTGGACCTCGGCGACGAACAAGCCAGGGAACGGGTCGAAAGACTCGTCCGGGACATCGAGAAGCTGCTGGAATCTCCGAAGACCACCCGGGCGCAGGCGACCCTCGGCGAACAGCTGAGAGCCTCCGTACTCAGCTTCGAGGTCTCCCACCCTCGGCTCGCCGCCGTCATGAACGAAGTGCTGGAGCAACTGAGCAACATGGGGATCTGACGTTTCATAACGCTTCAGCTCGATTTCAGTCCGGTAAAGGACTGAAGCAGGGGGCCCGGGCGACAGTACAGGCATCGACCCCGTACTGCCAACCATCCAGGAGCCCACCATGCACACCCCCCTGAACTTCCGCCTCGCCGCCGCCGTCGCTTCGATCACGATCACCTTCTCGCTGCTCAGCGGAATCGCCGCGCTGGCCAAGCCGCCGGTCGCGAGCGTGCAGATGGCGCAGGCCGCCACCGCGATGGTTCGCTGACCCCATCGAGGTGCCGACAGGCATCGGCCGGGCTTGCCGAATAATCGAGCCGCATGGCTGGAACAGGAAGGCGATCGATGAGCGGCGGCGGATGAGCGCTGGTCGCCGTTCATCCGGCCCGGCCGCGCATCAGGCCGTCGGCCGCGCCCGCCTGCGCGCGAGCGGGCACGGGCGGGAGGCCGCGGCCTGCGAGTGCCTGGTCGCCGACGTGGCCGAACTCTGCGGTGCGCAGCGCGTGCTGCTCGTGCTCGACGCCGACGAAGGCCCGCGCATCGCCGGATCGCTGCTGCCGCGGCGCGAGACGGCTCCGGCCCTGCTCGACGCCGTCACGCCCTGGCTGAACGAAGCGCGCCGCAGCGGCAAGGCGAGATTGCGGCATGGCCCGGAAGGTGCCGAGAAGCGCGACCAGCGCAGCTGCATCGTCGCCCCGCTCAACTCCGGCCACGACCGGCTCGGCTTTGTCTAGGCCGACATCGACGGCCGGCGCGGCCGCTTCAATGCCGCCGACCGCGACCGCCTGGCGGTGCTCGCCCGCCAGGCCGCCGAGGCCCTGTCGAACGCGCGTCGCGCCGAGGAGCTGGAGCGTCAGGTCGAGCAGCGCGCCGCCGAGCTGGCCCTGATCAACGGCATCCAGGAGGGCATGCCGGCCGAACTGAACTTCCAGGCCATCGTCGATTTGGTCGGCGAAAAGCTGGTCGAGCTGTTCGCGACGGACACGCTGGTCATCGGCTGGCTCGACGAGCCGGCCGGCTTGCTGCATCTGCCGTTCGGGGTCGAGCGTGGCCGGCGGTTGCACCTGGCGCCTTACCGGATCGCCGCGGTGATGACGGGCAGGCGCTGGCACGAGATCATCCTCTCCCGACGCCCGGTGCAGTGGAACAACCAGGACGACTACCGGGCGCTGGAAATCCTGGTGGCCGATGGCACCGACATGAGCCGGTCGGGCGTGGCGGTGCCGATCTTTGCCGGCGACCGCCTCCTCGGCTTCATGTCGGTCGAGAACATGGACCGGGAACATGCCTTCGGCGAAGCCGACGTGCGCCTCCTGTCGACGGTGGCCGCCAGCATGGGCGTGGCGCTCGAGAACGCCCGCCTGTTCGACGAGACGCAGCGGCTGCTCAAGGAGACCGAGCAGCGCGCCGCCGAATTGGCGGTGATCAACCGCATCCAGGAAGGCATGGCTGCGGAGCTCGACGACATGACCGGTCGCGCGGGAAGCGCCTCGGAACCTGTCCGCCTTATTGGTGGATCGGTTCTCAGAGCACGAACAGATTCCTGGCGCTCGCCCCATGGACCGCGCTCGTTGCGACCCGCTGATCGAGTGTCACGAGGCAGCCGTCATTGGCGACGGCGAGGGCCAGAAGGTAGGTGTCTGTGATCTGGTTGTGCCCGAGTACTCTCGGCCAGTGCACCACGCTTCGAGTGCGCAGCGAAATGTCGTCGGGCCAGAAGACGTGATCCATGCCGGCGCAGATCTCGTCGAGCTTTTGCGCTACGGGCTCGAAGCCAAGTGGGCGCAGGCGGCTATACCCCGGAAGATTCAGAACCCGGACGACGCCGTTCTCCACGATCGGGCAGGTGGCGATCCGGAGCCTGCGGCGCTCGATGAAGGCCAGCGCCTGCAGGTGGAAGACATGGGCTTCGTCGAGCAATGCCACCCATACGTTGACGTCGGGCAGATGCCGCACCGCCTAGATGCCTTCGCTGTCCATCAACGCGCGCACGTGCTCGGTGGTGATCGCCTCGTCGCGCGCGGGCAGCAGTGCGTATCTCGACCGGGGCTTTGCCGGCGTCGTGGGCACCTGGCCTTGTGCAAGGATGCCCTGGCGCGCGAGGCGGGAGACGGCCTCGCCGACCGAGATCCGTTCGCGCTGCGCATGCGCCCGTGCGTAGGTGGCCACGTCGTCGTCGAGCGAAAGTGTCGTTCTCATGCCTCATCGTAGCATCAAAACATCACATGCGCATCAACGCACCTCAGAATCGGCGGCCCCGGCCCTGAGCTCACCCACCGGCCCTCGAGCCCAACCAGAACGAGCGACGTCATGATCGACCCGCACACCTTCGACGAGCTGCAGGCCAACGCCGGCGCCGACTTCGTCGCCGAGCTGGTCGACTGCCTGATGGCAAGCGGCAACCTTGATTCCAAACCCGTTCGCGAGGAGATTCCAATGGCAACGAAGAACTCCGTCACGGTCCAGTTCTCCAAGATCAGCGGCGCACCGCAGGCCGTGCTGTATGTCGGAGAGACATCCACGCTGGCCGAGCTGCAAGGCGCCCTGGCTGGGCTGTACAAGGACAAGACCGCCCTGAAAGCAGTCGGCCTGCGCTTCTGCGGCGGCTGCAAGTCGGGCCTCGACCTCCTGATCCGCACACGCTTCGAGACCCAGATCGACGTGCCAGGGTTCTAAGGCGAACGCGGGGGTTCGCCACCTGCGGGCCGCGTGTCGCTGCCGACCCGCATGGATTTCGCCCGGCTGCAGTCGCTGCCCGCGCTCGGCGTGGGCCTGCTGCTCAACCCCGACACGCTCGCCTCGTCCGAGGCCGATAGCGCGTACCAGTACCTCGAGGTCATCCCCGACCGGTTCTGGCTCGATGCCGGCCCGGGTGCACCCGTGCGGCACCGCGAGCTCGGCCCGTCGGTGGCGGCGCTCGACATGCTCGCGGAGCGAGTGCCGATCGTCTGCCACAGCGTCGGGCAGTCGATCGGCAGCGCCAGCCTGTTTGACACCGGCCACCTGGAACAGATCGCACGCTGGCAGCGTCGCTATGGCTTTGCCTGGCACAGCGATCACCTCGCGTTCTCGCGCCTGGCCGAACACGGCGTCGAGGTCAACGCCGCAGTCACGCTGCCGCTGACGCGCGACGACGCGTCGCTCGTGATGCTGGTCGAGCGCATCACCGCGATCCAGACACGGGTGGGCGCGCCCTTCCTGCTCGAGAACAACGTCTACTTCGTGATCCCGCCCGACGAGCCCTACGGGGAGGCCTCCTTCCTCAACGAGCTGTGCCAGCGCTCCGGCTGCGGCCTGCTGCTCGACCTGCACAACCTGCACGTCAACGCCACCAACCACGGCTTCGCCGCCGAGGCGCTGCTCGACGAGCTCGATCTGCGCCAGGTGGTCGAGATCCACATCGCGGGCGGCGACCACCTCGCCGGCTTCTACACCGACTCGCACGCAGGGCCGGTCGCCGATGCGGTCTGGCCGTTGCTCGAGCGCGCGCTTCGCGCCGCGCCCTGGGTGCGCGGCGTGACCTTCGAGTACCACGAATCCTATGCTGCCCTGCTCACCGGCGGCGGCGTCGCACGCGAGCTGCGGCGCGCACGCACGATCTGGGAACGATGCTGCTGACCCGCGTTCATCGCGAATGACCCTCGCCGCCTACCAGGACGCTTTCGCGCGCATGGTGCTCTCGCCGGCGCTGTGCCTGCGCGCGCGCACCGAAGGCGAGGCAGCGTTCGGCGGCTTCGATATGGACGCGGCCGAATGCTCGCGGCTGCTGCACATCGCTCGGCAGCCCGGCATGCGCATCACCTGCATCCTGGCGCGCGCCAACCGGCTGAGCTCGCTGGCCGGTGCCCTGCCGCTCAGCTGCGAGCTGCTCAAGCCGCAGCTCGGCGCACTGCTCGACCGCTACTGGAATGCCCATCCGATGGCGGACCTGCAGTCACTGCCGGCGGGCCTGGCGTTCGCGCAATACCTGGCCGACGAAATCCAGGCCGGCCGTGTCGTCGCCCGGTTTGCCGTCGACGTGCTGCGCTACGAGCGCGCCTGGCTGGAACTCCAGCTCTCCACGGCGGATTCAACCGGTCGATGCAACACACTGATCACTGCGTAAGCAGAAGGAGTGTTGCAAATGAAGTACCGGACTCGGACCTTCTACACCGACAGTCAGAAGGCGTTGATGTGGGAGCTTTGGAAGGAAGGTGCGACGC
>DATMGW010000145.1:0-6011 GCA_035555295.1 Caldimonas sp. | reverse complement strand
ATCGGCGCGGCTTTGGCGGAGGCCAACATGGCCCAATTGATGTACGACTACGTGCTCATTCCTGGTGACGAAGCCGTGGCCACGGTCGAGGGGGCACGAGCGATTGTCGCCGGGCACGGACGGCGCGCGCCGGGAGCGATACGAGCTCGCCTCGATTTCCTGCTTGGCGAGGTGCTGATCGAATGGGGAAACGTGGAGCGTGGCTATCCGCTGCTGGAGCAGGCCGTGCGCACCTTGCGGGCCAGTACCGAGAGCCAGACGCAGTTGGGGGAACTGAGTCTGGAATTGGGAAGCGCCCTGACCGAGGTCGGGCGACATGCTGAAGCCGATAGGGAGTTGCGCGCAGCTTTCGAGATGATCAAGAGAGAGTCCGCTGACGATCCCAGGAGGATGGCCATCGGGCTCAGGTACCTCGCGGAGAACCTGCGAATGCAAGGCCGCTTCGACGAGGCCGAGGCGGCTCTGCAGTCGGCGCTCGACCTTGAAGGCACTCGCGATTCATCCGGCGGTTCTGCGCTACAGAGAAGAATTGTCGTATCCGATTTGGCTCTCGTGAAGCTGGAGCGCGGCGACCCGGCTTCGGCGCTTCAGCTGCTGTCGCAGTACGACGACAGGGCGGAATTCGACCGCTACGCGGGCTTCGGTGCGGATGTCGAACTCGTTCGTGCCGAATGCTGGTGCGTTGTCGGCAGAGTCAGGGAAGGTTTGCCCGTGCTGGAGAAGTTCGCCGCCAAGTTGGCCGAACGAGGATACGTTCATGATTCTTCTACCGCGCGACTGCGCGCGTTGGCGGGCTTGTGTGCACTGAAGACCGGAGACCGCAAGCGCGCCGTCGAGCTGAGCGAGCTGGCCCGGCAGGCTTTCAACGCGCAGCCCGGCGTCAGCCCCTACTTCAAGGCTCCGCTCGTCAAGCTCGAGCAGAGTCTGCGCGGTCACGCAACGGGCTGAAGCGCCACCACTCGCGACCGGCGCGAGACAAGGACTCCTCCATCTTCGGCGCGTTGGGCCACCCCACTGCGACGCGTCGCAACGGCCGGGGAAGCCGTCTTGCGGCCCGCCAGGACCTCGCGCGCGACGACAGACCTTGTCGGCGAGTTGCCGGCATGCAAGCTCAGCACACGAAAAGCGCGGCCCGTTTCGGAACCATCCGTCATCAGGTGGTCGCTCAGTTCGGTTTCGAAGACTCGCAGCATCGAAGCTTCGTCGACACACAGGGTGAATTCCGTGATGGAGAACGACTCCTGCAGCCCGGCGGGGCGGCGCGCGACCGCGAGGCTCGATCGTTCCGGGAAGACCGAGTCGGTCCGCAATGCGTCGACGAGCTTGGCGCCCAGCCACGCAAGCATCTCGGCCATCGCGGAGGCACCGGACGCTGCGCGCAGCGACGGCTCGGCGGCGATGACGTCGAGAAAGCGTTCGCGCGTGCGGAAGTCGTCTTCGATCAGGACGAGCGCCAGACGAGCGCCGCACGAGGCAAGGCGCAGAGCAGGACTGTCCGAACGGCTTCGGTCGTAGGCCATGTCGAGACTCCTCCAATCGGTCCAGGGCTCCGGGACTGCCGCCCGGCTGTCCTCGGCCCTTGCCTGATCAGACGTGACAAGAGGTTACGAACCGGACACGCGGGAGACTTTTTCGAGAGGTCCGAACTCGGGCCGAAGCGAATGGCCCATCGCCGCCCGACAGCCTGCCCTACTGGAAGTGCGCCGGCATCCGTTCGAGCGCCATCGTGAACGGCAGCTGCATCATCGGCAGCGTCAGCAGCACGCCGAGCAGGCCGACGCCGAGCGTGATCGGAAAGCCGATCGCGAAGATGTTCATCTGCTGGGCGACGCGCGAGATGATGCCGAGGACGAGGTTGGCGAAGAGCAGCATCGCCACGAGCGGCAGGGCGATCCACAGGCCCAGGCTGAAGATCTCGGCGCCCCAGCGCTGTGGCTCGACGGCGCGCAGGAAGGCGAACGGGTCGCCTGCGACCGGAAACGCCGCGAAGCTCTTCACGACGGCAGCGATCAGCATGAGATGGCCGCCCATGACGATGAACAGCCACGACACGGAAACGCTGAAGAACTGGCTCATCGCCGTCTCTTCGCTCGCCGCCATCGGGTTGAAGAAGGCGGCGAAGTTGAGCCCCATCTGCAGGCCGATGATCTCGCCGGCGAACTCGACGGCGGTGAAGACGATGCGCACGGCGAAGCCGAGCGAGACGCCGATCAGCACCTGCTGGACGACGGCGAGAAAGCCGGCCGACGACGCAAGCTCGATCGGCGCCGTTGCCGGGATCGCCGCCTGGGCGCAGAACGCGACCAGAAACGCCAGGCCGATGCGCAGCCGCACCGGAACGCTGCGCTGCGCGATCACGGGCAAGGAGGTGAAGAGGGCGAGGACGCGGATGAACGGCCACAGGATCGGCGTGATCCAGGCCAGCACCTGCGCTTCGGTGAAGGTGAGCACCTCGGTGCTCCGGTCAACCGACGACCGAGGGTATCGCCTGCAGCGTCCGCTGCACGAACTCGACCAGCGAGCTCAGCATCCACGGCCCGGCGACGGCGAGCACGGCGACGGCGGCGACGATCTTCGGAACGAACGACAGCGTCGCTTCGTGGATCTGCGTCGCCGCCTGGAAGATGCTGACGACCAGGCCGACGGCGAGCACGGTGAGCAGCACCGGCGCCGAGACCATCAGCAGCAGCCACAGGCTTTGCTGGCCCCAGGTGAAGACCTGTTGCGAATCCATGGCTAGGTGACGAAGCTCGAGGCGAGCGAGCCGAGCAGCAGGTTCCAGCCGTCGGCGAGGACGAACAGCATCAGCTTGAACGGCAGGGCGATCAGCACCGGCGAAAGCATCATCATGCCGAGCGACATCAGCACGCTGGCGACGATGATGTCGATGACCAGAAAAGGCAGGAAGACGAGGAAGCCGATCTGGAACGCGCTCTTCAGCTCGCTCGTGACGAAGGCCGGGACGAGCACCTTGAACGGCACGTCGGCGGTCTTCACGGCCGGGTCGATCTTGGCGAGCCGGGCGAACAGCATCACGTCGGACTGGCGCGTCTGCTTCATCATGAAGTCGCGCACCGGGCTCTCGCCGCGCCTGATCGCCTCCTCGAAGGCGATTTTGTTGTCGGCGTAAGGCTGGTAGGCGTCGGCGTAGACCTTGTCGATGGTCGGGCCCATGACGAAGAAAGTGAGGAACAGGCTCAGGCCGATCACCACCTGGTTCGGCGGCGCGGCTTGCGTGCCGAGCGCCTGGCGCAACAGGCTGAGCACGATGACGATGCGCGTGAAGCTCGTCATGAGCAGGAGCACGGCGGGCAGGAAGCTGAGCGCGGTGAAGAAGAGCAGCGTCTGCACCGGCACCGAGTAGCTGGTGCTGCCGGCGCTCTGGCCGACCAGCAGCGGCAGCGTCGCGCCGCCCGCCGGCGGCGTTTGCGCGAACGCGGGCAAGGTGAGGAAGGCGAGCGTGAACGCCGCGATGAAGACGAAGCCGACCCACGCCGCGCGGCTGAGTTTCTCCCAGGCCCGCCGATCGGCCGCGTCCGTCTCGCGGCGATGCGCGGCCAGGGCGATACGCTCAGCGGGCATCGACGTCTCCCGCATCGGAGCGGCGAAAGCGGCCGAGGATTTGCGCGAAGGCGGGATGCACCCCGGGCCCGACGCCGGGCGCCGCTTCGACGGCCTGCGCGCTCATCGAGTGCAGCGTCGTGATCGACGCCGGCGTCACGCCCAGGACGAGCCAGCGCCGTTCGTCGCCCGTGCCGACCTCGACCGTGACGATGCGCTGCGAGGTCGACAGCGGCAGCGAGGCGATGCTCTTCATGACGCCGGCGCCGCCCGCGCCGCCGAGCGGCGTGCGCTTGAGGAACCACAGCGTAGCCGGGATCAGCGCGACGATCGCGACGAACCAGAGCAGCGAGCTCAGGCCGGGCATGGTGCCCCCACGCTCCCTGCGGTCGCTGCCCCCCGCGGGGGCCGAGTGCCGCGGCTCCAAGCCGGCCCGCGCCGGCTTGGACGGCACGAGGAGGCGCTGCGTCTCGCAACGCCGCGGCCTGCAAGGCCGGCCGGCCTTGGGGCGGCCCGGCGGCCGGCCGGCCTCTCGGCTGCGACCATCGGGATCATCCCCTGCTGAGGCGGCGCATGCGCTCGCTCGGCGTGACGATGTCCGTCAAGCGGATGCCGAATTTCTCGTTGACGACGACGACCTCGCCCTGCGCGATCAGGTAGCCGTTGACGAGCACGTCCATCGGCTCACCGGCCATCGCCTCGAGCTCGACGACCGAGCCCTGCGCCAGCTGCAGGATGTTCTTGATCGGGATGCGCGTGCGCCCCAGCTCGACGGTGAGCTGCACCGGGATGTCGAGGATCATGTTGATGTCGTTGCCGGCGGTCGAGCCGGTCGTCGGCGCGAAGGTCGCGAACGACGCGGGTGAGACCTGGTCGGCGGCGGCGTGGACCTCGGACGCGGTTTCGTTGCGCCCGTCGACGGCGGCCCAGTCGGCGGCGGCGGCGTCGGCGGGAACCGCGCCTTGCGTGTGGTCAGTGGCCATGCGTTTCTCCGAGCCAGCCCTCTTTCGAGCCGGTGAGCAGTTGATCGACCTTGAGCGCGTACTTGCCGTTCGAGGTGCCGTAGTGGCATTCGAGCACCGGGACCCCGGCGACCTTGGCCTGGATGCCGGGCTTCAGGTCGAGCTCGATGAAGTCGCCCGATTTCAGCGCCAGCAGCTGCTCGACGGTCGCGGGCGCCTGCGCCAGCTCGACGACGAGCTCGACCTCGGCCGACTGGATCTGCTGCGTCATCAGGTTGATCCAGCGCCGGTCCGGCGCGTTGGCGTCGCCCTGCATGGCGCCGTAGAGGACGTCGCGGATCGGCTCGAAGGTCGCGTACGGGATGCAGATGTGGATCGTTCCGCTGGCCTCGCCGATCTCGAGCGTGAACGAGGTCGAGACGACGATCTCGCCCGGCGTCGCGATGTTCGCGAATTGCGGCTGCATCTCCGAGCGCTGGTACTCGAGCTCGAGCGGGTAGACGCCGGCCCAGGCCTTCTTGTAGTCGGCCATGACGACATCGAGGAGGCGCCGGATGATGCGTTGCTCGGTCGCCGAGAAATCGCGCCCTTCGATGCGCGTCGGATACTTGCCGGCGCCGCCGAACTGGGCGTCGATGACGGCGAAGATCAGCTGTGGCTCGCAGACGATCAGCCCGAGCCCGCGCAACGGCTTGACGCTGACGATGTTGAAGTTGGTCGGGACCGCGATCTCGCGCAGGAAGGCGCTGAACTTGTGCACGCGAACCGTGCCGATCGAGACCTCGGGGCTCTTCCTGATGAAGGCGAAGAGGCCGGCACGGATGTTCTTCGCGAAGCGTTCGCCGACGATCTCGAGCGTCGGCATGCGGTCGCGGACCATGCGCTCCTGGTTCGCCAGGTCGAAGCTGCGAACGCCGTCGGCGAGCGGCGCTTCGGGCCCGAGCGAATCGCTCTCGCCCGAGATGCCTTGCAGCAGCGCGTCGACCTCGTCCTGGGTGAGGATCTGCTCGTTCATCGCTGTGCCCGGCTCATTGGATGATGAAGCTCGAGAAGTGCACGTGCTGGATCGGGTTTCGCGTCGTTCCGATGCGTTTCTTCGCCTTCTTCGGCATCGACGCGGCAGCGGACGCGGCGGTCGCTTCGGCACCGCTCGCTTCCGGTGCGGGCGCCGCCGCCGGCGTCACCGGCTCGGGTGCGGCGATCTCGATCCCCATCGGCCGCACCGCCTCGCGCATGATCTCGTCGGCCAGCTCTTCCTTGCCCGAGCTGCCGAGCAGATCCTTCGAGGTCTTGCGCGTGATGATCATCAGGATGGCGTTGCGGATCGCCGGCATGTAGCCGCGCATCTGGTCGGCGAACACCGAGCTCTCGACTTCGAGCGTGATGCCGATCTGCGCGTAGCGGTCGACGTCGCGGTCGGCGAGGTTGACGACGAACGGGTCGAGCGGCAGGTAGGTCGGCGGGCTCATCGCGTCGGGCCTGGCGCTC
>DATMGW010000144.1:0-9213 GCA_035555295.1 Caldimonas sp. | reverse complement strand
CGCAGCTGGGCGTCGATCTTCGCCTGCATGTCGCTGACCGTCAGCACGTCCTGGCCGGGCAACAGGTTGACGGTGATCGGCGTGAGCCGTTGCGCCGAATCGGCGACGGCGACGGCGCGATGGCGGATCAGCTCGGCGTCGTCGATCGGCTCGCTCGCCGCGGCGAGCGGATGGTGCGGCGCGACGGCGAAGACGAAGGGCAACGGGCCGAGGTCCTTGAGCGTGATTCCGCTCGGCAATTCGCGGTTGGCGTTGACGCCGATGGCCAGATCGGCCTGCCCCGTGACGAGCGCTTCCCACGTTCCGGCAAGCACCTCGGTGCGTAGGCGCAGGCGCGTCGCCGGCGGGACGACGCTCAGCGGCAGCGGGCGCGTCGCCTGCGCCGCGCGCGACAGCGTCGCCGAGCAGGCGTAGAACGCCTCGCACAGCTCGAGCAGCGTCGTTCGCGAGATGACGCCGTCGACGGCGATGCTGAGCTGCGTCTCCCAGCCGGTCGCGACGCGCTTGACGCGGTTGGCGACGGCGTCGATCTGCTCGAGCAGGCGGCGTCCCTCGTCGAGCAGCTCCTGGCCAGCCGCCGTGAGCTTGGCCTGGCGCGAGCGCCGATCGAAGAGCAGCACGTCGAGCGCGTCTTCGAGCTGACGGACGCTGTAGGTCAGAGCCGACGGAACCTTGCCGAGCTGGCGCGCTGCCGCGGCGAAGCTGCCGCTGCGGGCGATCGCGTCCATCATCGCCAGGGCATCGGGGGTGAGGGCGCTGCGCGGTTCGCTCATGGGACGGCCGGTGGCATGGGTCATTCATCTTATTTGAACGTGGGCTTCAACGCGGCCTCGCTGCGGAACGGCGCGGCGTTCCTACATTCACTGCTGAGCAGGGCAAGGAGTCCGACCGCATGATCACCGTTCGCAAATCGTCCGACCGCGGCTACGCCGACCACGGCTGGCTGAAGAGCTGCCACAGCTTTTCCTTCGCCGACTACCACGACCCGGAGTTCATGGGCTTCGGCAACCTGCGCGTCATCAACGAAGACCGTATCGCTCCGGGAAGCGGCTTCGGTACGCACGGGCACCGCGACATGGAGATCGTGAGCTACGTGCTCGAGGGCGAGCTGGCGCACAAGGACAGCATGGGCACCGGCGGCGACAAGGGTGCGGCGTCGGGAATCATCAAGCCGGGCGACGTGCAGCGCATGAGCGCCGGTCGTGGCGTCATGCACAGCGAGTTCAACCACGCGGTCGGGGCGACGACGCATTTCCTGCAGATCTGGATCGAGCCGAACGCGCGCGGCATCGCCGCCGAGTACGAGCAGAAGCATTTCGACGAGTCGGCCAAGCGCGGCCGGTTGCGCCTCGTCGCTTCGCCGGACGGCCGCGACGGCTCGCTGACGATCCACGCCGACGCGTCGATCTCGGCCGGGCTGTTCGACGGCGCCGAGCACGCCGAGCTGCGCCTCGATCCGGCACGCAAGGCCTGGGTGCAGGTCGTGCGCGGCTCGATCGATGTCAACGGCCGGCGCCTGGCAACCGGCGATGCGCTGGGCCTCGAAAAGGAAACGCAGCTCAGCCTCGGCCAAGGCGAGGCGGCCGAGGTTCTCGTCTTCGATCTCGCCTGAGATCGCAAGCCTCTTTCTTCACTTCAACTCGAAAGGTCCCATCGTGCAGAAGTCATTTCAAGACCCCGTGGTGCTCGCCGGCCGCATCCTCCTCGGCCTGATCTTCGTCCTGTCCGGACTGGGCAAGATCCCCGGCTTCTCCGGGACCGCGGGCTACATCGCCGCGAAGGGATTGCCCCTGCCGGAGCTCCTCACGGCGCTGACGATCGCCGTCGAGCTGAGCGGCGGCCTGGCCCTGGTCTTCGGTCTCTATACGCGCTGGGCGGCACTCGCCCTGGCGGCATTCAGCGTCCTCGCCGCCCTCGTCTTCCACGACTTCTGGGCCGTCCCCGAAGCGCAGAAGATGGCGCAGAACATCAACTTCATGAAGAACCTGTCGATCGCCGGCGGAATGCTCGTGCTGGCCGCCTTCGGCCCCGGTGCGCTGAGCGTCGACGCCCGGCGTCTGTCCGCCGTCTGAAGCCGCCAGCGCACTAGGCGTCGCGCGCCAGCCGCACCCCGCTGAACTGCCACTGCGCTTCGGGCGGGAAGAAGTTGCGGTAGCTGGCGCGGAGGTGTCCCGCCGGCGTCGCGCACGAGCCGCCGCGCAGGACGAACTGGTTGCACATGAACTTGCCGTTGTATTCGCCGACGGCGCCGGCGAGCGGCCGGTAGCCCGGGTAGGCGAGGTAGGCCGACTGCGTCCATTCCCACACGTCGCCGTACATCTGCACAGGCTCGTCGCCGACCGGCCCGGTCTGCGGCAGCGGATGGAAGGCGCCGCGGTCGGCGAAGTTGCCGGCGCCGGGCGAGCGCAGCGCACGCGCGGTGCGTTCCCACTCGAGCTCGGTCGGCATACGCGCGCCGGACCAGCGCGCGTATGCATCTGCCTCGAAGTAGCTGAGGTGGCAGATCGGCGTGTGCGGATCGATCTCGACCGTGCCCTGCAAGGTGTGGTTGAGCCAGCGCTCGCCATCGCGGATCCAGTACATCGGCATCTGGCGACGGCCGGCCTGGACCCAGTCCCAGCCCATCGACAGCCACAGCTCGGGGCGCGCGTAGCCGGCGTCGTCGATGAAGCCGAGGAAGTCGCCGTAGGTCGCCGGCCGCGAAGCGATCTCGAAAGGCGCGGCGAAGGCACGGTGCGAAGGCGTCTCGTTGTCGAAGCAGAACGCGCCGTCGAGCGCGGTGTCATGGCCCAGTTCCACGAGGCCGCCTTCATTCCCGAACCAGCGCATCGGCTGCGGCTGCACCGCCGCCATCGGCCAGCGCTTCGCGTACGCAGCTGAGGGCGGGTTGCCGGCGAGCGCGTGCTTGATGTCGGTCAGGATCAGCTCCTGGTGCTGCTGCTCGTGCTGCAGGCCGAGCACGACGAGCGCCGCGAGCTCGGCGTCGTCGTCGCCGCGCGCCGAAATCAGGGCCTGCATGCGCGCGTCGACGTCGTCGCGGTAGCGCTTCACCTCGGCCAGCGTCGGGCGGCTGACGAGGCCGCGACGAGCCCGCGGGTATTGCTCGCCGACGCCCTGGTAGTAGCTGTTGAAGAGGACGCGAAACGCCGGATCGAAGGGACGAAAGCCCGCTTCGAAGCGTTCGAGAAGAAAAGTCTCGAAGAACCAGGTGATGTGCGCGAGGTGCCATTTTGTCGGGCTCGCGTCGGGCATCGATTGCAGCTGGCAGTCTTCGGCCGAAAGCGGCGCGGCCAGGGCCAGGCTCGCCTGGCGGACGGTGGCATAGCGGGCCGCCAGCAGGGTCGGATGGGCCGCAGCCTGGGGCGTTGGAGTCGCGTTCGTCATTCGTCTGTCTCCGCAAACGGACCGGAGGAGGAGCCTACCGGAAGATGCGTCTCGCTGCCCGGCGCAGGGTCGATGCCGCTCGTGGGTCGCCGGAGCGTGCGATGGTCGTCACCCTGGTGCCGCCACGTCCGGAGTCGGCGCTACCGCTCTCTAGAATGCGTCCCATGGCCTTCGTTCATCTGCGCGTGCACACCGAATATTCGGTCGTCGACGGCACGCTGCGAATCGACGCCGCCGTCGCCGCCGCGGCCGCCGACGCCCAAGCCGCGCTCGCGATCACCGACCTCGGCAACCTGTTCGGCGCGGTCAAGTTCTACAGTGCGGCGCGCAGCGCCGGAGTCAAGCCGATCATCGGCGCCGAGCTCAGTCTCGAGCCCGAAGGCAGCGAAAAGCAGGCCAGCCGCGTCGTCGTCCTGATCCAGGATCGCACGGGCTATCTGAACCTGTGCGAGTTGCTCTCGCGCGGCTGGCTGCACAACGCCGAGCGCGGCCACGCCTGGATCAAATGGGAGTGGCTCACCGAGCGCAACGCCGGCCTCATCCTGCTGTCCGGCGCCGAGAGCGGCCCGCTCGGCCTGGCTCTCGCGGCGGGAGACTCGGCGCGGGCGCGCGCCGTCGCGACGCGCCTGGGCAACGGCTTTCCCCGGCGCTTCTACATCGAAGTGCAGCGCAACGGGATGCCGGGCAACGAAGCGCACCTGCGCGCCGCCGTCGAGCTGGCAGCGGGGCTCGGCTTGCCCGTCGTCGCGACGCACGGCGTCCAGTTCCTCAGCCCCGACGACCACGAAGCGCACGACGCGCGCGTCTGCGTCGCAGAGGGCGAGATGCTGGCCAACCCGAAGCGCATCAAGCGCTTCAGCCGCGAGCAGTATTTCAAGACGCGAGCCCAGATGGAGGCGCTCTTCGCGGACCTGCCGAGCGCGCTCGCCAACACGGTCGAGATCGCGAAGCGCTGCAGCCTCGAGCTCGTCCTCGGCAAGCCGCAGCTGCCCGACTTCGCGACGCCTGAGGTCGACGGCCGGGCCGTGCCGATGGCCGAGTACTTCCGCATCGCCTCCCATGAAGGGCTCGAGCTCCGGCTCGCCCAGCTCTACCCCGACGCCGCGGTGCGCGAGCGCGAGCGGCTGCGCTATGTGCGTCGCCTCGATTTCGAGATCGAGACGATCCTGAAGATGGGCTTTCCGGGCTATTTCCTGATCGTCGCCGACTTCATCAACTGGGCGCGCAGGAACGGCTGCCCGGTCGGCCCGGGGCGCGGCTCGGGCGCCGGCTCGCTGGTCGCGTATTCGCTCAACATCACGGGCCTCGATCCGCTGCGCTACGGCCTGCTGTTCGAGCGCTTCCTCAATCCCGAGCGCGTCTCGATGCCTGACTTCGACATCGATTTCTGCCAGGCCAACCGCGATCGCGTCATCGACTACGTCAAGCAGAAGTACGGGCGCGACGCGGTCAGCCAGATCGCGACCTTCGGAACGATGGCGGCGAAGGCGGCGCTGCGCGACATCGGCCGTGTCCTGGGAATGAGCTACGGCCACGTCGACTCGGTGGCAAAGCTCGTTCCCGCGCCGCCGGGCAAGACCGTGACATTGCGCCGGCCGCCCGACAAGCCCGATGCGAACGTCATTTACGCCCGGCGCGAAGCGCCCGAGATCGAGCAGCGCGAGAAGAACGAAGAGGAAGTCGCCGAGCTGCTCGCGCTCGCCGGGCGCGTCGAAGGGATCGTTCGCAACGTCGGCATGCACGCCGGCGGCGTCCTGATCGCGCCGGGACGGATCACCGACTTCTGCCCGCTCTACATGCAACCGGGCAGCGAGAACGCGGTCAGCCAGTTCGACAAGGACGACGTCGAGGCGATCGGCCTCGTCAAGTTCGACTTCCTCGGCCTGGCGACGCTGACCATCCTCGAGCTGGCGAAGGACTTCATCGTCGCCCGCTACCCGGAGCAGGCGGGCTTCTCGTACGACGACCTGCCACTCGACGACGCGCGCGTCTACGCGCTGTTCGCCGAGGCGCGGACCGAGTCGGTGTTCCAGTTCGAAAGCGGCGGCATGCGCCGCATGCTGAAAGACGCCCGGCCGACCCGGCTCGAGGACCTGATCGCGCTGAACGCCATGTTTCGGCCCGGGCCGATGGAGAACATCCCGAGCTTTTGCAAGCGCAAGCACGGCGAAGAAGAAGTGCGCTACCCGCACCCGCTGCTCGAGGCGGTGCTCGGCGAGACCTACGGGATCATGGTCTACCAGGAGCAGGTGATGCAGGCGGCGCAGCTGATGGGAGGCTACTCGCTCGGTAGCGCCGACCTGCTGCGCCGCGCCATGGGCAAGAAGAAGCCCGAGGAGATGGCGACGCATCGCGCCATCTTCCGCGAGGGCGCGGCGAAGAAGAGCATCTCCGCGGCGGTCGCCGACGAAGTCTTCGACCTGATGGAGAAGTTCGCCGGCTACGGCTTCAACAAGTCGCACGCTGCCGCGTACTCGCTGCTCGCCTACCAGACGGCGTGGATCAAGGTCCATTTCTCGGCCGAGTTCTTCGCCGCCAACATGACGGTCGAGCTCGACAACAGCGACAAGCAGAAGGCGCTCCTGGGCGACGCGAAGACCTTCGGCGTGACGATCGAAACGCCCGACGTGAACGCCGGCATCTACCGCTTCGAGCCGGTCTCGCCTTGCTTGGTGCGCTTCGGGCTCGGCGCGATCAAGGGAACGGGGCAGGGTGCGATCGAGGCGATCGTCGCGGCGCGCGAAGCGGGCGGGCCGTTCACGAGCCTGTTCGATTTCTGCGCCCGCGTCGACCGCGGCCGCATCAACCGTCGCGTCGTCGAGGCGCTCGTCAAAGCCGGCGCCTTCGATGCGCTGCATGCCGGCCGCTCGAGCTTGCTCGCCAGCGTCGGCCTGGCCCTCGACTGGGCCGACACGCAGGCGGCCCACGCCGACCAGGGTGGTCTGTTCGACTTCGGCAACGATGACGAAGAGGCGCACGGCGCGAGCACGCGCGAGCCGGCGCTCGTCGCCGCCGCCGAATGGAGCATCAAGGAAAGGCTGACGCTCGAAAAATCGGCACTCGGCTTCTATCTCTCGGGGCACCTGTTCGACCAGAGCGCGGCCGAGGTGCGGCGCTTCGCCAAGCTGAGGATCGCCGACCTGATCGACAGTCGCGAGACGCTGCTGCTCGCCGGAATCGTCGGCGACCTGCGCGTCGTCAACGGCATGCGCGGCCGCGTCGCCATCTTCAAGCTCGACGACGCCAGCGATTCGATCGAGGCCGTCGCCCACGAAGACCTGCTCAACGCGAACCGCGAGCTGCTCAAGGACGACGAGCTTGTCATCGTCCAGGGCCGCGTCCAGCCCGATCGCTTCTCGGGCGGCAACCGCCTGAACGTGCAGAGCGTCTGGGACCTGGCCGGGGCGCGCTGCCGCTTCGGCAAGTACCTGCGCGTCGAGGTCAACGGCAGCGTCCCGCCGGTGGCCGAAGTGCTGCGCGAGTTCCCGTCGCGCCGCGTCGCGACCGAGCAGGGCGACCTGGCGCAGGGCCTGGCCGTTCGCCTCGCCCTGCTGCGCGAGAGCGCTGCGGGCGAGATCGACCTCGGCGACGCGGTGCGCTTCTATCCTTCCGAAGCGGCGCTGGCGCGTTGGAACGCCGCCGCGGCGCACGGTCGCGCGACCGTGATCTACGACTGAAACCTCTGCGCCTTCGCCGATGACTGACAACGCTCCGCTCACCGGCCTCATCCTCACGGGTGGCGGGGCGCGGGCGGCGTACCAGGTCGGCGTGCTGAAGGCGATCGCCCAGGTGCGCAAGGAGGCGGGGGCCGCGGGCGGGAGCAACCCTTTTCCGGTCATCGCCGGAACCTCTGCGGGCGCGATCAACGCCGCCGCGCTCGCTTGCCGTGCCGACGACTTCGACGCCGCGGTCGCCGGTATCAGCCATGTCTGGGAGAACTTCCGTGCCGAGCAGGTCTACCGGTCGGACTCGATCGGCGTGATCCGCACCGGCGCGCGCTGGCTGACGATGATGTCGATCGGCTGGGTCATCGCGCGCTGGCGGCGTGCCCGGCCGCGCTCGCTGCTCGACAACAAGCCGCTCGAGACCTTGCTCGGTCGGCTCGTCAGCACCGCGCGCTTGCGCGAGATGATGGCGCAAGGCCACCTGCACGCGCTCGCCGTCACGGCGTCGAGCTACGGATCGGGTCTGCACGTCACGTTCTACGACGCCGAGATCGACATCGTGCCGTGGACGCGCTCGCAGCGTCTGGCCGTGCGCGCGCCGATCACGGTCGCGCACCTGCTCGCTTCGTCGGCGATCCCGTTCGTCTTTCCGGCGGTCGCGCTCGACATCCAGGGCCACCTCGAATACTGCGGCGACGGCTCGATGCGGCAGGCAGCGCCGATCTCCCCGGCGGTGCACCTGGGCGCCGAGCGCATCCTGGTCGTCGGCGCCGGGCGCATGCACGAGCCGCCGGGCGAGCGCGTCGCCAGCCGCGACTATCCGAACCTGGCACAGATCGCCGGGCACGCGCTGTCGAACATCTTCCTCGATGCGCTGGCGGTCGACGTCGAGCGGCTCAAGCGGATCAACGCGACGCTCGCGCTGCTGCCGCCGCGGTCGCGCGCCGAGACGAGCCTGAAGCCGATCGAGGTGCTCGTCATCGCCCCCAGCGAGCGGCTCGACGACATCGCCGCGAAGCACCTGACGAGTCTGCCGTTGCCGATCCGCGCCATGCTGCGCGGCCTGGGCGTCTCGGGCCAGGGCGACGACGCGCGCGGCGCCGCCCTGGCCAGCTACCTGCTGTTCGAGTCTCCCTACACGTGCGAGCTGATCGCGCTGGGCATGCGCGACACGCTGGCGCGGCGCGACGAGGTGCGTTCCTTCTTCGGCTGGGGCGACAGCACTGCGCCGCCGCAATGAAAGAAGGCTTCGGGCCGCGGCGCACCGCGGTCCCGAAGCCTTGCTCTGCGAGGGAGCGAGTTCTACTTCTTGGCCCCGCTCGCGGCGCTGGCCGCAGCGGCGGCCTTCTCGGCCTTCTTCTCGGCGCGCGTTTCCTTCGCGTCCTTGACGTTTTCCTTGACGGCCGCCTTCTGCTCCTTCACGTCCTCCTTGACGACGGCGGCGCCGCCCTTGACCGCCGAAGCGGCCTTCGAAGCGGTCGCCTTGGTCGCGGAGGCAGCCTTTTCGACGGCGCCCTTGGTTGCCGACGCGGCCTTCGCGGGCATCGATGCCTCGGTCTTGGCCGGAGCGCCGGCGAAGGCGGTGCCGTTGACGGTCAGGCCGCCTTCGGACAACTTGGCGGCGTTCTTTTCACCGACCCCCTTGACGCGAACGATCATGTCGTTCCAGTCCTTGAAATCGCCCTTCTTGCGCTCGTCGATGATCTTCGCCGAAATCGCCGGGCCGATGCCCTTGATCGACTCGAGTTCGGCCTGGTTGGCCTTGTTGGCGTCGACGGCGGCGAAGGCCGTGGCCGCGATCAGCGCGGCGAGCGCGACGAGGAATTTCTTGAACATGCGAGAGCTCCTGTGGATGGTTTGGGCGGCGGCCGTTCGATTGACGGCGCCGACGGCCGCACGGCTCCTCCCGCGCGGCGTTCCTGCCTAACGGGCGAAGCCCCCTTCGGGTTGACGGCGACGGGCCTGTTCATCGCTGCTCGCGGAGCCAGGCGAAATAGCGGGCGACGCCTCCGGCGACGTCGCTGAATTCGTGCTCGCAGCCGGCGGCGCGAAGGCGCCTCAGGTCGGCCTCGGTAAAGCACTGGTACTTGCCGACCAGCGCCGGCGGGAATTCGACATATTCGACGAGTCTCTCCCGCACCAGTTCGGTAAGAGGAAGGGCCGA
>DATMGW010000143.1:0-2042 GCA_035555295.1 Caldimonas sp. | reverse complement strand
GCCACCGACGCGGCCCAGCCGGCCTTCAGCAAGCTGTTCGTCCAGACCGAGATCGAGCCCACGCTGGCCGCGATCTTCGCGACGCGACGGCCGAGCACGCCCGACGATTCGCGCGCCTGGTTCTTCCACGGGGCTGTCGCTCACGGTGACCGAGACACGGTCTCGTTCGAGACCGACCGCCTGCGTTTCATCGGGCGCGGTCGAAACGTGTCGGCCCCGCAGGCGCTGCAACGGCGCGGGCCGCTGACGGATCATGCCGGCCCCGTGCTCGATGCCGTCGCCGCGATCCGCGTCGAGATCGTGCTGGGCGCGGGCGAGTCGCGCACCATCGACTGGTTCTCCGGCATCGGCGCGACGCGCAGCGCATGCGTCGCGCTGGCCGACAACTGCCGCCGGCCCGACGCCGGCCTTCGGATCGTCGATGGGGCAGGTCGGTACCGCGAAGCGACCTTGGCGCGGATCGGTGCGTCTCCGGCCGAGGGCCTTCTCTACGAGCGTCTGGCTGCCGGCCTGCTCACCGCCCGCGCCGAGTGGCGCGCCGATGGCGCCGACATCGCCGCCAACCGGCGCGGACAGTCGGCCCTCTGGGGCTTCGGCATCTCGGGCGACGTTCCCATCGTCTTGCTTCAGATGGCAAGTACCGAAGGCATCGGCTTGGTCAGGGGGGTCGTGCAGGCCCATGCGTTCTGGAGCGCGCACGGCATCGACTCCGAGCTGATGATCGTCACCGGCTCTGCCCAATCGAAAGACGCGGCCTTGTTCGAGAGCGTTCAGCGTGCGATCGACGACGGGCCGGGTGTCGGCCAGATCGGAAAGCCCGGCGGCATCTTCATCCGCGACATGGCGACGCTCGACGACGGCGATCGCACGCTCCTGAAGAGCGTCGCCCGCATCGTCCTGAACGCCGCTTCGAGCGTGGCCGACCAGGTCGATCGCGCCGAGCAGCGCGCCGTCGCCGCGCGCTCGTCGCTCGCGGTCCCGGATTCAGCCGACACGGCGGGGCCGAAAGAAAGCGTGGAACCGCCGGCGTCGCCGGACGGCACCGGACTCGTCGCCTTCAACGGCCGAGGCGGCTTCTCACCGGATCTGCGCGAGTACAGGATCGCCGTGTCGGCCGATCGAATGACCCCGGCGCCCTGGACCAACGTGATCGCCAATCCCGGGTTCGGGACGCTGCTGTCGGAGGCCGGCAGCGCTTGTACCTGGAGCGAGAACTCGCACGAGTTCCGCCTCACGCCCTGGTCGAACGATCCGGTCGGCGACGCCAACACCGAGGCGATCTACATCCGCGACGAGGCCACCGGGCACTACTGGTCGCCGACCCTGCTGCCGACCCGAAGCGCGGCGCCGTACACCGTGCGGCATGGCTTCGGCTACAGCGTGTTCGACCACGCCGAAGCGGGGATCGCATCCGAGCTTCGAATCTTCGTCGCGATCGACGCGCCGGTGAAGTTCTCGGCGCTCACGCTGCGCAATCGCTCGGGCGCAACGCGGCGATTGAGCGTCACCGGCTGTCTCGACTGGGTCCTCGGCGACGAGCGCGCCAAGACACAGGCGCAGATCGTCACCGAGCTCGACGAAGCGACCGGCGCCCTCTTTGCCAGGAATGCCTACAACACCGATTTCGCCGGACGAGTCGCGTTCTTCGATGTCGATGTCGATGTCGATGTCGAAGGCTCCGAGCGCAGCGCCTGCGGCGATCGCGGCGACTTCTTCGGCGCCGGCGGCACGCTGGCGGCGCCGGCCGCGCTGCGGCAGTCGCGCCTCTCTGGCCGCCTCGGCGCAGCGCTCGATCCCTGCGCCGCGCTGCGTGTCGAGGTTGCCATCGCGGCCGGCGAAGAATGCACCGTGATCTTTCGCCTCGGCGCCGGCAAGGACGTGGACGAGTCGCGCGACCTGGTCCGTCGCTGGCGCGGCGCCGACCCCGCCCGCGCCGCGCTCGAGGCCGTGCGTGCGCACTGGGAGCGAACGCTCGGCGCGGTGCAGGTGAGGACGCCCGACGTCTTCGTCGACGCGCTCGCCAACGGCTGGCTTCTCTACCA
>DATMGW010000142.1:0-5041 GCA_035555295.1 Caldimonas sp. | reverse complement strand
CGTCCCGGCCCGCCTCGGATCGACGCGATTGCCGGGCAAGCCGCTCGCCGAGATCGGCGGCGTGCCGATGATCGTTCGCGTCGCGCGGCGGGCCGCGCAGTCGAGAGCGCGCAGCGTCACCGTGGCCGCCGATCATCCGAGCATCGTCGCCGCCTGCGAAGGCCATGGCGTTGCCGCCCTGTTGACGGCCGAGAGCCATGCCAGCGGCAGCGATCGCATCGCCGAGGCGGCGACGCGGCTCGGGCTGGCCGCCGCCGACATCGTCGTCAACGTCCAGGGCGACGAGCCGATGCTCGAGCCGGCCCTGATCGACGCCTGCGCGGCGCTGCTCGAGAGACGCAGCGACTGCGTGATGAGCAGCGCAGCGCACGCCATCCGCACTCCGGCCGACTTCGCCAACCCGAACATCGTCAAGGTCGTGCTCGACGCGGCGGGGCGCGCGCTGTATTTCTCGCGGGCCCCGATTCCCTGGCCGCGCGACGGCGACGGCGCTCCGCAAGCCGCTCTGCGCCACGTCGGCCTGTACGCCTATCGCGCCGAGTTCCTGTTGCGCTTTCCGTCACTCGCACGCAGCCCGCTCGAGGAGACCGAGCGCCTCGAGCAATTGCGTGTGCTCTGGCACGGCGAGCGCATCGCCATCCACGTGAGCGAAGGGGAGCCGGGTCTGGGCATCGACACGCCGGAAGACCTCGAGCAGGCCCGTGCGCTCTTCGCCGCCAACCACGGGGCGGGTTTTGCCTGAGCGGAAGGCGCCCGGCGGCGTGCGGACCGGCCCCTATGATGTCCATCTCGCCGCCCGACCGAAGAACGATCCATGAGACTCATCCTGTTGGGCGCACCCGGTGCCGGCAAAGGAACGCAGGCTGCGGTCATCTGCAGGCGCTTCGGCATCCCGCAGATCTCGACCGGCGACATGCTGCGCGCCGCGGTGAAGGCGGCAACCCCGCTGGGGCTCGCGGCGAAGAAGGTGATGGACTCGGGGGCGCTGGTGAGCGACGACATCATCATCGGCCTGGTCAAGGAGCGGATCGCCGAACGCGATTGCACGAACGGCTTTCTGTTCGATGGCTTCCCGCGCACGATCCCCCAGGCCGAAGCGATGAAGGCGGCGGGCGTCCATCTCGACTACGTGCTCGAGATCGACGTGCCGGACAGTTCGATCGTCGAGCGCATGAGCGGAAGGCGCGTCCACGCCGCTTCCGGGCGCACCTATCACCTCCGCTTCAATCCGCCCAAGGTCGACGGCCGCGACGATGTCACCGGCGAGGAACTGATCCAGCGCGTCGACGACCTCGAGGAAACGGTGAAGAAGCGCCTCGCCGTCTACGCCGCGCAGACGCGGCCGCTGGTCGAGTACTACCAGCGCTGGGCGGCGTCGGGCGAGCCGGGAGCGCCGGCATATCGCCGCATCAGCGGCGTCGGCAATGTCGACGACATCAGCGCTCGCGCCCTCGCCGCGCTGGCCTGACGGAAGAAAGAACCATGGAGATCGCGAACAAGGTTTTCATCGTCACAGGCGCGGCGTCGGGCCTCGGCGAAGGAACGGCGCGGATGCTCGCCGCGCACGGCGGCAAGGTCGTGGTCGCCGACCTGCAAGCCGAGCGCGGTGCCACCGTCGCGGCCGAGATCGGCGGCCGCTTCGTTCTGTGCGACGTCAGCCAGGAAGGCGATGGCCAGCGCGTCGTCGCCGAGGCCCAGGCGCTCGGCAAGCTGATGGGGCTGGTCAATTGCGCCGGCATCGCCCCCGCCGTCAAGACGGTGGGAAAGGACGGCGCGCACCCGCTGGCGCTGTTCGCCAAGGTCGTCACCGTCAACCTGGTCGGCAGCTTCAACATGATCCGCCTCGCCGCCGAGGCGATGAGCAAGAACGACCCCGAGCCGACAGGCGAGCGCGGCGTGCTGATTTCGACGGCGAGCGTCGCCGCCTACGACGGCCAGATCGGGCAGGCGGCGTACTCGGCGTCGAAGGGTGGCGTCGTTGGCATGACGCTGCCGATCGCCCGCGACCTGGCGAGAAACGGCATCCGCAACATGACGATCGCACCCGGAATCTTCGGCACGCCGATGCTGTTCACGATGCCCATCGAAGTGCAGCAGGCCCTGGCCGCGAGCGTTCCCTTTCCGAGCCGCCTCGGCACGCCCGCCGACTACGCCAAGCTCGTGCACCAGATCGTGACCAACGAGATGCTGAACGGCGAGGTGATCCGCCTCGACGGAGCGATCAGGCTTGCGCCCAAGTAGGGCGCAAGCCCGATCGCGCTACGCGCGGTCGGATTGCTCCCTCCCCGCTTCGCTCCCCTCCCTCCGGGAGGGAGGGGCCGGCCCCGTCGGGGCCGCTCTTTTCGTCAGCTGCTGCGGCGGGCGTAGAGCGCCCAGAGGCGCGCCAGGTCGCTCGTCCCGTCACTGCCCTGCACCGTCTTGAAGGTGGCCTGCGCCTTCGCCTTGTCGCCGGCGGCAAGCTGGGCGATCCCGAGGTGCAGCTTCGCGTCTTCGGGGCGCTTCAAGCCGCCTTTGGCGATGCCTTCCTGGATCAGCTTGACGCCCTTGGCGGCCTGCCCGTTGTAGACCAGGCTCATGCCCTCGGTGACGAGCCCGTCGCCGCTCTTCGCGGACTCGGCTTCCTGCACGTCCTTGGCACGTGTCGCCTGATCCTCGTTGAGGCGCTTCTCGACGAGATCGCGCAGCCGCTTGTGCCGCCCGGCTTCGGCGCCGGTCCCCAGCGCACCCATGGCGAATCCCTTGTCGACGATCTCCTTGCCCTCGGTCGGCAGATCCGCCTGCAGGGCCAGCTGCGCCATTTCCATGAAGTCGCCCGCCGCCGTCATGCTGCCGGTGGCGAGCGAGAGGCGAAACGCGTCGAGCGAGAGCCGATCGGAAAACGTCGCCTTGCGTTGCATGCGGCTCATCAGGTCGACCCAATATTCCTTCTTCGGGTAGTAGGTGACGAGCTTTTCGGTCGCGTAGACGACAGCGTTGTTGTCGCCCAGCTTCGTCGCGGCATTGAGCAACAGCTTCAGGCGGTCTTCCGCGGGCGGCGTGCCGCTGTGCTCCGCCGCCTGGACCTCCGCCGTCAGCTCGCGCACGGCGCCGGCGTAGTCGCCGCCCAGATACTGGCTCTGGATCAGCATCGTGCGGATGGCCGGGCTGGTGCCGCCTTCCTTGAAATAGCGCTGACCCCACTGCATCGCCTTCGCGTACTGCCCGGCGCGGTAGTAGCCGACCGAGATCGATTCGATCATTCGCACCTTGTCCGGCCCCGAGACGCGACCGGTTCCGTTGATCGCCTCGAACGAGCGCGCCGCGGTGTCGACATCACCTGCACCCGAGGCGGCGGCGATGCGCATGCGCTCGATCATGTACGTCTCGTTCCCTCCGCGCGGGCCGGCCGCGTCCGCTTCGCGAACCTTGGCGAGGGCCTCCTTGTAGTGCTGCGTCTTGATCAGCGCCTCCGCCGCCTGCAACGGCTTGCCGATCTCCGGACGCAAGGATTCCTGAGCGTACGCGGCGCCCGCGATGGCCAGCGTCGCGGCCAGCAGCGCCGCAGCTGCGCCCTTGGCGATCTCGCCTCTACTTGACGAACTGCTCATTCCCGACCATTCCGAGCTTGGTGACGCCCAGGCGCTGCGCCGAGGCGAGGACGAGCGCCACGGACCGGTATTCGACGAGCTTGTTCGGCCGGATGTGAACCTCGGGCTGGTCAGCCTGCGCCGCTGCCTGCGTCAGTCGCGCCTCGAGAGCGGCACGATCGGGAACCGGCTCGCCGTTCCAGGAGATCGTGCCGTCGAAGTCGATATCGATCGTCACCACGACCGGCTCTTTCAGCGGCGGCGGCGGTCTCCCGACCGGCATGTTCAGGTTGACCGAATGCAGCTGCACCGGGATCGTGATGATGAGCATGATGATCAGCACCAGCATCACGTCGATGAGCGGCGTGGTGTTGATTTCCATCATCACCTCGGCTTCGCCGCCGCCGTCGGACCCTACGTTCATTGCCATGGCAAGCCCCTGTCAGCCCTTCGGCGGCGGTTCGGTGATGAAGCTCACCTTCTGGATCGCAGCGCGCGTGCACTGGAAGAGCACGCGGCCGATCGACTCGTAGCGCGCTTTCTCGTCGCCACGGATGTGCACCTCGGGCTGCGGGACGAGCACCGCGACCTTGGCCAGACGCTGGAACAACGCGTCGGTATCTGGAACCAGCTGCTGGTTCCAGAAGATGTCGCCGTCCTTGTTGACCGAGATGATGATGTTCTCGGGCTTGGTCTGCCGGGGAATGTTGGTTTCCTTGGGCAGCGTCACCGGCACGGTGTGCGTCACCACCGGGATCGTGATGAGGAAGATGATCAGCAGGACCAGCATCACGTCGACCAGCGGCGTGGTGTTGATGGTCGAGACGACTTCGTCCTCGTCGCCGCCCGAACCGACGTTCATGGCCATGTCGTGGCTCCGGTCGCGAGCGTCAGCGGGTCGTCGTGGACGACATGCGCGCGCCCATCAGGACGCCGTGCAGGTCGGCGCCGAAGCGGCGCACGACCTCCATCGTCACCTTGTTGCGGCGGACGAGCCAGTTGTAGCCGAGCACCGCGGGCACGGCGACGAAGAGGCCGAACGCCGTCATGATCAGCGCCTCGCCCACCGGGCCGGCCACCTTGTCGATCGACGCCTGGCCGGCGATGCCGATGGCCGTCAGCGCGTTGTAGATGCCCCAGACCGTGCCGAACAGGCCGATGAAGGGCGCCGTCGAGCCGACCGTCGCGAGGAAGGCGAGGCCGTCCTGGAGCCGGCTCTGCACGTCGTCGAGGCTGCGCTGCACGCTCATCGAGACCCACGAGCTGTGGTCGATGTTCTCGGTCAGCGTGCCTTCGTGATGCTCGCTGGCATCGATGCCGGTGTCGGCGATGAAGCGGAAAGCCGAGCCCTCCTTGAGGCCGCGGGCGCCGTCGCCGATGCTCTTGGCCTTGAAGAAGACCTGCTGCGCCGTCTTCGCCTCGCGCGCGATCTTCAGGCTCTCGTACAGCTTGGTGACGAGGATGTACCAGCTGCC
>DATMGW010000141.1:0-5605 GCA_035555295.1 Caldimonas sp. | reverse complement strand
AACGGGAGGGAGACCGGGCAGGTACTTTCACGATGAATCCTCGGCCGCTTCGGGATCCTCTTGCGGCAAGCGGCATGCCCGCGGGCGAGCGGCTGCGGCTACAGCGAAGGGCTTCGGCACAATCGGCGCCCATGGGCGATCCCCTTCACGTCGTCGACGCGACGATGTTCTGGAGCGCGACGGGCGGCGGCGTCCGGCGCTATCTGCTCACCAAGCACGCCTGGTTGGAGCGGCGGCCCGGCTGGCGGCACACGATCGCCGCGCCGGGCATCGAGGCAGCGAGCGGTGCCGTGCCGCTGCCGGCGATCGTTCTGCCGGGCAGCGGCGGCTATCGGCTGCCGCTGCGCCGCGCCGCGATTGCGCGCCGCCTCGCGGGGCTGCGGCCCGATCTCATCGAGGCCGGCGACCCGTACCGCGTCGCCTGGTCGGCGCTCGATGCGGCAGGCGCACTAAGCATCCCGGCCGTCGCCTATTGCCATTCCAACCTCGAAAGCCTGGCCCGCCTGGCCGGCGGCCGCTGGCTCGGCGCCGGCGCGGCACGTTGGGCACGGCGCTACGCGAAGCACGTGTACCGGGGCTTCGATCTCGTCCTCGCGCCGAGCCAGAGCATGCGCGAGCATCTCGTCGACTGGGGCGTCGAGCGCGTCGCCTGCCAGCCGCTCGGGGTCGACACGACGCACTTTCATCCGTCGCACGCGTCGCTCGCCTGGCGCAGCGAGCTGGGACTCGACACGAGCGCGCGCGTGCTCGTCTACGCGGGGCGCTTCGCGGCGGAGAAGCACCTCGACGTGCTCGTCGACGCCGTCGCCCGCCTCGGCGCTCCGTACATCCTCGTCGCGATCGGCGCCGGGCCGGCGCCGCCGCGCGCCGGCGAGCGCGTCCGCGTCCTGCCCTTCGTCGCCGGCGTCACCGCGCTGGCGACCGCCCTGGCTAGCGCCGACGCGTTCGTCCACGCCGGCGACCAGGAGACCTTCGGCCTCTCGGCGCTCGAAGCCATGGCGTGCGGCACGCCGATCGTCGTCCGCGACGCGGAAGGCCTGGCCGAGCTCGTCGAAGCGCGCAGCGGAGTCGCGGTCGGCAGCGGCGGCGGCGCTGCGTTCGCCGAAGCGATTGCCGCGCTCTTTGCCCGCGAGCCCTCCGCGATGCGGCGCGCGGCGCGCGAACGCGCCGAAGCGAGCGACTGGGAGCAAGTGCTTCCCGGGCTGCTCGACCACTACCGGCGCCTCCTCGGTCGTGACGCGCCGGCGGCTGTGCCGGCGCGTGCGGCGCTCGAGGCGGCGCCAATGGCGGAGCCGCGTTGAGCGCCCGAGCCACCGCGGCACCAGCGCCACGCGGGGTGCTCGCATGAGCCAGGCTGCGAGCCGATTGCCGCCCGACCGGTTCGTCTGCGTCGTCGTGCACGACGTCGCTGCGTCGACGCGAGCGGCCTGCCAGCGAACGCTCGGCGCGATCGCCGAAGTCGCCCATCTGCCCGTCACCTTGCTCGCCGTGCCGCGCTACCACGGCGAAGCGCCGACGAGCGAGCTCGAAGCGTGGCTCAGCCAGCGCCACGCGAAAGGCGACGAGCTGGCGCTGCATGGCTACTCGCACAGCGACGACTCGCCTCCGGGCAGCGGCGTCGACCACCTGCGGCGGCGCCACTACACGCGCGGCGAAGGCGAGTTCTGGGCCTTGCCCGAGGCCGAGGCGAAGCGCCGCATCGATGCCGGCATCGCCTGGTTCCGCAGCAATGGCTGGATCTGGCACGGCTTCGTCGCGCCGGCCTGGCTGCTCGGGCCGCAGGCATGGCCGGCGCTCGAGGGGCGCGGCTTCGAGTACACGGCGACGCTGCGCCATCTCGTCCATCTGCCGGGCCGGCAACGCGTCGCCAGCCAGAGCGTCGTCTACAGCACGTCGAGCGCGTGGCGAAGGCGCAGCTCGCTCGCCTGGAACGCCGTCGTCTCGCGGCTCGAACGCGGCAACCCGCTGCTGCGCATCGAGCTGCATCCGCGCGATGCCGATTTCGCCGCGATCCGTCGCTCGTGGCAAGCCGTCCTCGAGCGCGCCCTGCGCGATCGCCGCGCCGTCACGGTCGCTGATTTCATGCGCCAGGCGCGCCCGATCAATGCCGGGCCGAGCACGCTCTGGAACAGCACTACAGCAGATTGAAGCTGACGAGCGCGGTGATCGCGCCGATCAGGGCACCAACGATCACGTCGCTGGGATAGTGCAGCCCGAGGATGACGCGCGAGGCGGCGACGAGCAGCGTGAACGGCCAGACGAGGATCGCGAGCATCGGGTAGTACGCAGTCAGGATGATGCTGCACGCGACCGAGTGCAGCGTGTGACCGCTCGGAAAGCTGAACTCGTCGAGCGAGCGCGCGCATTCGCGGAACCCCGCGCAGGCACGAAACGGCCGCGGCCGGGCGATCCAGCGCTTGACGATCTTGTAGATGAGGATGTCGGTCGCGCCGACGGCGATCATCCGCACCGAGGCCGAGCTTCCGACCGGCCCGCCCAGCCAGGGCAGGCAGGCGACCGCGCCGAACCAGACCCAGCCGTCGCCGACGCGGCTGACCGCGGCGAGCAGACGAACGACCCAGTTGCGCGTCGCCGCACCGTGCATCCAGAGCGCGAACACCCGCTCGCGCTCGATCCAGACGAGCTGGCGCTCAGGCCACGACGGGAACGCGTACGGACGTCTCTTCGGGGGCATCGACGATGTCCTGCAAACGGGCTTCGAAGCGCGCCAGCACTTCGTCCCAGGTCGCGCGCCGCGCCGCTGCGACCGCGGCGGCGCGCAGGGGCGCGAGGGCCGGCGGCGACACCGCGGCCAGGTCGCGTACGGCGGCGATGAATCCGGCCTCGTCGCCGGGAACGACGAGGCGGCCGCTCTGCCGGTCGACGACGTGCTCGGCAGCGGCGGCGCAATCGAAGGCGACGACGGGCAGGCCCGAAGCGAGCGCCTCCATGACGACGTTGCCGAAGGTGTCGGACAGGCTCGGGAACACGAAGATGTCGGCCGAAGCGTAGTGCGCCGCCAGCTCGGCGCCGCGTTTCGCGCCGACGAAGCGCACGTGCGGATAGGCGGCCTTGAGGCGGGATAGCGCCGGGCCGTCGCCGACGACGACCATGCGCGCGGCGGGCCGTTCGCGCCGCGCCCGCTCGAACGCACGCAGGCCGAGCTCGACGTTCTTCTCCGAAGCGACGCGGCCGACCATGAGAAAGACCGGCGCCTCCTCGCTCGCCTGCCATTGCCCGCGCAGGAGCATGCTGCGGCGCGCCGGCGCGAAGCGCTCGCTGTCGACGCCGCGACCGACGACGCTCAGGTGGTGAAAGCCGGCGGCAGCAAGCTCGCGCTGCGTCGCTCGCGTCGGCACGAAACTGAGGTGCGTCAGGTTGTGGAAACGGCGCAGCAAGCCGAGGACCGTCGCGGCGAAGAAGCCGAGTCCGTAGTGCCGGCTGTACTGATGGAAATTGGTGCGAAAGTCGGAGGTCGTCAGGATGCCGCGCGCGCGCGCGGCGGCGAGCGCAGCCCAGGCGAGCGGCCCGGGCGTCGCGAGGTGAACGAGGTCCGGGCGGCTCTGCTCGAAGCGGCGCGCCAGCGGCCCCATGCGCGCCAGGCCGAAGCGCAGGTCGGGATACATCGGGATGACGCAGCCGAAGGTGCGCAGCTCGTCGCTCGCGTCGAGCGCAGCTTCGCCGGGCTGGCGCGGCCGGATCAATTCGACGATGTGGCCGCGCGAGCGCAGATAGCGCACCGTCCGCTCGACCGTCAGCGACACGCCGTTCAGCTCGGGAGGCCAGGTTTCGGTGACGTACGCGATCCGCATGGAGGTAGCGGGAGAGAGTGGATGGGGCGCTTGAGGCAATCGTCATGCCCGAGAGCCGGCACAGCCGTCAGACCGGCGCCGGGCCCCATGGTTCCTCAGCCGCGTGACACACGCATGAACTCCCGCCCTACTGCCCCTCGAGGTAGACGCAAACGAGACGCAGCCGCCGCGAGCGCTTGCAGACGGCGCGCAGGGCGAGCAGGAGCGGCACGGCGATGAACGCGCCGGCGATGCCCCAGAGCCACCCCCAGACCATGACCGACAGGAAGACGAACACGGGACTCAGGCGCAGGCGATGCCCCATGATCATCGGGCTCAGGAAATTCGCCTCGATGCCGTGCAGCACGAGGAAGGCGGCCGGCGGCCCGAGCATGGCGAAACCGGTGCCGAAGGTGACGCTGCCGGCGAGCAGCAGGAGCACGGCGATCAGGAGCGGGCCGAGGTAGGGGATGAAGGCGAGCACCGCCGTCGTCGTCCCCCACAGCACCGGGTTGGGCAGGCCGATCAGCCAGAGCGCCAGCCCGGTCGCGACGCCGAGCGCAATGTTGACGAGGCTCATCGTGCTGATGAACATGCCGATGTCGCGCTGCGCTTGCCGAAACCCCGAGAGGACGAGCGCGCGCGTGCGCGGGCGGCGGAACGCCGCCGCCGTCCGCTGCACCAGCCATTGTTCGGACGCGAGCAGGAAGTAGAGCAGGATCACCGTCGCCGAAGCCGACAGGGCGAAGGCGATCGTCTCGCCGATCGCCAGCCGCGTGAAGATCCAGCCCTCGCTCGCCAGGCGCTCGCCGAGCGGATCGGTCGCAACCGAAGCGGCGCGAGCCAGCGGCGCCGGCGTCGAGTAGGGAAAGAGCGCATCGCGCCAGCGTTGCAACGCCTCGACGAGCTCGTGGACGATCAGCGGCGCGCGCGACCACCACGCCGCCGCCGGAGCCGCGATCAGCATCGCGATGACGACGATCACGCCGAGCACGGCGGCGATGACGATCCCCGCGCCCGCGTACTCGTGGATGCCGGCACGGCGCAAGGCCCGCACGGGTGCAGCGAGGACGAAAGTGAAGACGAGGGCAATCGCCACCGGCAGCAGCACCGGCCGCGCCTGCTCGAGGAGAAAGACGATGGCGACGGCGAGCAGGCCGCGGCCGAGCCACGCCGTCGCGGCGGGCCGGCGGAACTGAGGATCGATGGGGATCGGTGCCAAGGTACGGTCGATCATGGCACGGGAGAGCGAGTCGCAGAGATGCGGCGTCGGCGGGGGGACCCGACGGGCGCAACGCGATCAGAGCCGAGCGGCCCCTGCGAGTGTCGCCGTGATCGGCAGATGGTCGGACGGCTCGCTCGCAGAAGGCAACATCGTCGCGTCGTCGATCTCGGGAATAACCTGCGGCGTCGCGACGAGAGCGCCGGTCGCAACGATGTAGTCGATCCGCGTCGCCCGACGATTCGGGCTGCAGGTCGGCTGCGGCGCCGCTGCGTACGCGTCGGCGAGTCCGCGTTGCGCGAACAGGTGGGCGACGGCACTGTCCGGCGGCGCGTTGAAATCGCCGCTGACGACGGTCGCGAAGGCCGGCGGCCGCATCGCCTCGCAATGCTCGACGAGCTGCAACGCCTGGCGATAGCCGATGTGCGCTTCGGCCTGCGCAGTCGCCGCCTGCCAGCGCAGGTGCGTTCCGGCGATACGCAAGACTCCGGCGTCGCTCATGAACGTGCCGATCAACGCGAGATGGCCGGAAGCTTCGGCGCCGTTCTCGCCATCGTCGAAGTGCAGCGCCTCGCTACCGACGAAGCGCAGC
>DATMGW010000140.1:0-2442 GCA_035555295.1 Caldimonas sp. | reverse complement strand
CCACGAGCCGTGCTGGCCGACGAACACGCCGTTGGCGAACCGCCCGGGCAGCGTCGTCCCGGCCGACGAGGCGAGGCCGAGCGATGCCGTGTGCGGGCCGAGCGCGTAGTCCGGAGCGATCGCCTCGGCGACCTTCTCGGGATGCGGCGGCGCGACGCGCGTGTCGACGTGCTGGCCGTAGTAGCTGAACGGCCAGCCGTAGAACGCGCCGTCGCGGACCGAAGTCAGGTAGTCGGGGACGAGGTCACTGCCGAGCTCGTCGCGCTCGTTCGCGACGGTCCACAGCGTCACCTTGCCCGCCGTACCGGCCGGGATCCAGGCCATGCCGTTCGGGTTGCGCAAGCCCGACGCGTAGATCCGGTGCGCGCCGCTGGCGCGGTCGATCTCCCAGACCGCGGCGCGGCCTTCTTCGGCGGCCAGGCCGTTCTCGCCGACGTTGCTGTTCGAGCCGACCGTCGCGTACAGCTGGGTCCCGTCAGGGCTCGCGATCAGGTTCTTGGTCCAGTGGTGGTTGATCGGCCCGGCCGGCAGGTCGACGAGCCGGGTGCCGGCGGCGTCGATGTGTGTCTGCCCCTCGGTGTACGGGAAGCGGACGATCGCGTCCGAATTGGCGACGTAGAAGTCGTTGCCGACCAGCGCCATTCCGAACGGTGAGCTCAGGTTCTCGAGAAAAACCGTTCGCATCTGCGCCGTCCCGTCGGCGTTGAGGCCGCGCAGCAAGGTGATGCGATTGGCGCTCGGCGTTCCGGCGCCGGCGCGCTTCATCAGCTGGCGCATGACGAAGCCTCTGAAGCCCTTGCCGTCTTCCGGCTTGGGCGGCGCGTTGGTCTCGGCGACGAGCACGTCGCCGTTGGGCAGCACGTAGACCCAGCGCGGATGCTCGAGGCCGGCAGCGTAGGCGGCGACCGTCGTTCCGCGCGCCGCGGCCGGTCGGGCGCCGGCGTCCCAGCCCCTGGCCGGAGCGACGCGCACCGTCGGCAGCAAGGTGGGGTGCGGGGGCGGCAGCTGAGGGGTGGGCCCGAAGCCTGCGGCGACGGGAAGCGTGGCGATATCGCCGCACGCGGCGAGCGCGGCGGCGGCGACGAGCGAAATGAGAAGCAGCGGTTTCATGGCGGATCTCTGCGGGAACGACAGCGGTCACTCTCGCGCCGCCCGCTTGCGCGAGGCGTAGGCACGCGCCGCCGAGTCGTGTCGGGCGCATCCGCGAAATGCACACGCGGCCGGCCGCCGGCGCGCGTCCACGGCGCCGCGTCGAGTGCCACACTCGTGGCAGCGAGCCACCGGAGATTCCCCATGCGACGCCCCGACTCCGAGCCGATCGCCCGGCCCCTGAAGCTCTACGCGGCGGGCCACGTCGCGCTGCTCGCCGGGGCATGGACGATGCACGCAACTGGCTCGATGCTGCCGATGGCGCTCGCCGCGTCGGCCTGCCTGATGCTCACCGTGCCGCTGGTGCGCCACTTCCTCGCCCCCGCCGCCCGGCGCCGGGTGTAGGAGCCGCCCGACGCTGCCGGCACCGCCCGGACGACCCGGCGGAGCGGCAGCTTCCGGCGCAAAGGTCGGTGGCTGTCTGCGACGCTTCGCTTCTCCAGCATTCAATCAGGAGCGAAGCGATGGAGACGATGACCAAGCCGGTGCTGACGGGGCTCTTCCGTGACCGCGACAGCGCCGAGCGCGCCTACCAGTCGATCGCCGACCGCGGCTACACGCGCGACGACGTCAACGTCATGATGTCCGACGACACGCGCAAGCGCTACTTCGCCGGAACGCCGGCGGCGGTCGAGACCGAGCTCGGCAACAAGGCGGCCGAAGGCGCCGGCATCGGCGGCGCGATCGGCGGCAGCCTGGGCGCGATCGCCGCGGCGATCGCCGCCGTCGGAACGACCGTCGCCCTGCCGGGGCTCGGCCTCGTCATCGCCGGTCCGCTCGCTGCGGCAATCGCCGGAGCCGGCGCCGGCGCCGCGACCGGCGGCGTCGTCGGCGCGCTGATCGGCTGGGGCATTCCCGAAGAGCGCGTCAAGGAATACGACGAGGCGATCCGCGACGGCGGCATCGTCATGGCGGTGCGGCCGAAGAACGACGAAGACGCGAGCTACCTCGAGAGCTCCTGGAAGAGCCACCGCGGCGAGCACGTCTACCGGTAGGGGTCGGCGCTTCGCTCGAAGATCTTGCGCTCGACGAGCGCGCGCAGCGCCTCGCCGCGCGGCGACGGCGCCGCCGGTGCGATGCGCAGCGGCGCAGGCACGTAGGGGCCTTCGGCGAGGACCGGTCGATCGCGCGTAGCGGTGGCCGCCGCCGCGACCGCGCGTAGGGGCGGCGCTTCGCTCGCCCGCGTCGCGCCGGCGGCCGGCCCCGGTGCCGACGTCGACGACGGCGGCATTCGCATCGAAGTCGCGGCGGCGCCCGACGCGGCGGCCGCGACGAAGACGACGACGTCGGCCT
>DATMGW010000139.1:0-6116 GCA_035555295.1 Caldimonas sp. | reverse complement strand
CCGCGCCCGCCGCGCGCGCCGTCGGCAGGTCGGTGAAGTGCCAGGCGTCGACGAGCGGCGCCATTCGGGCGAGGACGGTGGTGATGTCCTTGTCGCGCATCGCTCCGTAGACCGCGTGCGTGCGCGGAAAAAACCCCATCTGGTCGAGGTTTTGCGCCAACGCGGCGACCGAATGCGGGTTGTGAGCCACGTCGAGGACGATCGTCGGCTGGCCGGCGATGACCTGGAATCGCCCCGCCAGCTCGACACTCGCGAAGCCGCTGCGCACCGCCTGCGCGCTCACCGGAAGCCGTTCGCGCAAGGCCTCGAGCGCGGCGAGCACGCCGGCGGCGTTGAGGAGCTGGTTGGCGCCGCGCAGCGCCGGGTAGCCCAGGCCGCTGAAGCGCGTCTCGCGACCCGACCATTCCCACTGCTGGCGATCGCCGGACGCGCGGAAGTCGACGCCGGCGCGGCGCAGGTCGGCACCGACGGCATGGGCCGCGTCGATGACGCTCGCCGGCGGCATCGGATCGCTGACGATCGCCGGCTTGCCGCGCCGGAAGATGCCGGCCTTCTCGCGGCCGATCGACTCGCGGTCGGGGCCGAGGAACTCCGTGTGGTCGACGTCGATGCTCGTGAGCACCGCGCAATCGGCGTCGAAGGCGTTGACCGCGTCGAGGCGCCCGCCGAGGCCGACCTCGAGGATGACGAGGTCGAGCGCCGCTGCGGCGAGCAATCGGGCGATGGCGAGAAAGGTGAACTCGAAGTAGGTGAGCGAGATGTCGCCGCGCGCCGCCTCGACCGCCTCGAAGTGCGCAACGAGCGCCTCGGCCGAGACCATCTGCCCGCCGATGCGGCAGCGTTCCTCGAAGTGGACCAGGTGCGGCTTGGAGAACAGGCCGACGCGATAGCCGGCGGCCAGCGCGATCGACTCGAGCATCGCGCAGGTCGAGCCCTTGCCGTTCGTTCCGCCGACGACGACGACGACCGTCGCCGGGTCGAAGCCGAGGCCGAGCCGCGACCGGACCGCCTTGACGCGGTCGAGCGTCAGCTCGATCGTCTTCGGATGCAGCCGCTCGCAATGTGCGAGCCACTCGTCGAGCGTCACGCGACGCCAGCCCGCGCCGGGCGCCTCAAGCGACGGCGTCGGAGGGCAGGCGCTGCAGCATGGCGATCTGGCGTGCGATCGTCGGGCGCAGCTCGCGGCGGTCGACGATCATGTCGATGGCGCCGGTCTGGAGCAGGAACTCGGCGCGCTGGAAGCCCTCGGGGAGCTTTTCGCGCACCGTGTTCTCGATGACGCGCGGCCCGGCAAAGCCGATCAGCGCCTTCGGCTCGGCGATGACGACGTCGCCGACGAAGGCGAAGCTCGCCGAGACGCCGCCCATGGTCGGATCGGTCAGCACGCTGATGTAGGGCAGCCCGGCCTTGGCCAGGCGCGTCAGCGACGCGTTCGTCTTGGCCATCTGCATCAGGCTCAACAGGCCCTCCTGCATCCGCGCGCCGCCGGTCGCGGTGAAGCTGATGAAGGCCGTCTTCTGCTCGATCGCCGCCTGCACGCCGCGGACGAAACGCTCGCCGACAACCGAGCCCATCGAGCCGCCCATGAAGTCGAACTCGAAGCACACGGCGACGACCGGCAGCGTCATCACGGCGCCGCCCATGACGATCAGCGCGTCGGTCTCGCCGGTGTTCTCGAGGGCGTCCTTCAGCCGCTCCGGGTACTTCTTGCTGTCCCTGAACTTCAGGGCGTCGACCGGTAGCACCTCCTGGCCGATCTCGTAGCGGCCTTCGGGGTCGAGGAACGCATCGAGACGGGCCCGAGCGCCGACCCGGTGGTGGTGGCTGCACTTCGGGCAGACGTACATGTTCTTCTCGAGGTCGGTCTTGTAGAGCACCGTCTCGCAGGCCGGGCACTTGATCCACAGCCCCTCTGGCACCGTGCGGCGTTCGCTCGGGTCGGTCGGCTGGATCTTTGGCGGCAGAAGTTTTTCGAGCCAGCTCATCGGAGGTTCCTTGGTCTTCTTCGCTTTCCCGCTTGCGCGGGAGGGGCGGGGGTCAGGCGTCGAGCGCGGCACGGATTTCGGCGATGAAACGGCCAGCGATCGCAGGTGCTTCGGTGCGGCTCGATCCTTCGAGCTTTTGCACCAGGGCGCTGCCGATGACGACCGCGTCGGCGACGTCGGCGACGGCACGCGCCGTCTTTGCGTCGCGGATGCCGAAGCCGACGCCTACGGGGAGTCTCACGTGCGAACGGATGCGCGGAATCATGTGCTTGACTGCGGCGATGTCGAAGTGCCCTGCACCCGTCACGCCTTTGAGGGAGACATGGTAAACGTAGCCGCGCGCCACTTCGGCGACGGCGGCAATCCGCGCATCGGTCGAGGTCGGTGCGATCATGAAGATCGGGTCGATCGCCCTCGCCTTCAGCAGCGTCGCGAAGTCCACGCACTCCTCGGGTGGATAGTCGACGACGAGGACGCCGTCGACGCCGGCGGCCTTCGCGTCGTTGGCGAAGCGCTCGCTGCCGTAGCGCTCGATCGGGTTGGCGTAGCCCATCAGGACGATCGGCGTCTTCGCGTCGCCGGCGCGGAACTCGCGCGCCGCGGCGAGCACCTGCGCCATGCCGACGCCGCGCGCCAGCGCCCGCTCGCTCGCCTTCTGGACCACCGGGCCGTCGGCCATCGGGTCGCTGAAGGGAACGCCGAGCTCGACGATGTCGGCGCCGGCCGCGGCCATCGCGAGCATGATCGCGGCCGTGCCGTCAGCGTTCGGATCGCCGGCGCAGATGTAGGGGATCAGCGCCTTGCGCTGCCGGTCGCGCAACGCGGCAAAGGTCGCGTCGATCCGGCTCACGGTGCCGCCCCGCCTGCCGCCGCGCGAGCGTCGAGGTCGGCGACGGTCGCGATGTCCTTGTCGCCGCGGCCCGAGAGGTTGACGAGCAGCTGCCGGTCGGTGCCCAGCGTCGGCGCGAGCTTCATCGCGTGGGCGACCGCGTGCGCCGACTCGAGCGCCGGGATGATTCCTTCGCTGCGGCACAGGCGGTGAAAGGCGGCGAGCGCCTCGGCGTCGGTGATGCCCACGTATTCGGCGCGGCCCCGGTCCTTCAGAAATGCATGCTCGGGGCCGACGCCGGGATAGTCGAGGCCGGCCGAGATCGAGTGCGTCTCGATGATCTGCCCATCGGCATCCTGCAGCAGATAGGTGCGGTTGCCGTGCAGCACTCCCGGGCTGCCCGCTGACAGCGACGCCGCGTGTCGACCGGTCTCGAGACCCGCGCCGGCCGCCTCGACGCCGATCAGCCGCGTCGCCGCGTGGCCGATGTAGGGATAGAAGATTCCCATCGCATTGCTGCCGCCGCCGACGCAGGCGATCACGGCGTCGGGCTGCCGGCCGGTCATCTCCAGCATCTGCACGATGCACTCGTCGCCGATCACGCGCTGGAAGTTGCGCACCATCGTCGGATACGGGTGCGGGCCGGCCACCGTGCCGATGATGTAGAAGGTGTTCTCGACGTTCGTGACCCAGTCGCGCAACGCTTCGTTGAGCGCGTCCTTCAGTGTCTTCGAGCCGCTTTCGACCGGGACGACCGAGGCGCCGAGCAGGTTCATGCGATAGACGTTCGGCGCTTGCCGCTTCACGTCTTCGGAGCCCATATAGACGACGCACTCCAGCCCGTAGCGGGCGCAGATCGTCGCCGTCGCGACACCGTGCTGCCCCGCCCCGGTCTCGGCGATGACGCGCGGCTTGCCCATGCGGCGCGCCAGCATCGCCTGGCCGATCGTGTTGTTGATCTTGTGCGCGCCGGTGTGGTTGAGGTCCTCGCGCTTCAGGTAGATCTGGGCGCCGCCGAGCTCGCGCGACAGCCGCGCGGCGTGGTAGATCGGGCTCGGCCGGCCGACGTAGTGGGCCAGCTCGGAGCGGAATTCGGCATCGAAGGCCGGGTCGCGCTGGGCCTCGGCGTAGCAGGCCTTCAGCTCATCGAGCGCGTGGATCAGCGTCTCGGCGACGAAGCTGCCGCCATAGGGGCCGAAATGCCCGGTCGCGTCGGGCTGCTGGTAGTCGAGCATGGAACAGGGCCTCAGGAAACCGAGGCATCGATTCGCAGATCGGCCTCGCGCACCGCATCGCAGAAGGCGCGAATCGCGCCCGCGTCCTTCACGCCGCGCGACGATTCGACGCCGGAGGAAACGTCAACGGCCCAGGGCCGCAGGGCCTGGATTCCGGCAGCGACGTTTGCGGCATCCAACCCACCAGACAAAACGAGGCGATGGGGAACGGCGCGGGGAACGAGCGACCAATCGAAGACCTTTCCGCTGCCGCCCCAGCCTTCGACATGGGCGTCGAGAACCAGGCCCTGGGCCTCGCTGAAGCGGTGCGCGAAGTCTAGCAAATCGAGGCCGGGCGACACGCGTGCGACCTTGAGGAAGGGGCGGCCCGCTGCGGCGCACTGGGCCGCGCTCTCGTCGCCGTGGAACTGCAGGACGAGGGTCGCCATAGCGGCGCAGGCAGCGGCGATCTCGGCGGGCGCGGCGTTGACGAAGAGCCCGACCGGCGTCACGAAAGGCGGCAGCTCGCGGGCCAGCCTGGCCGCCTGTTCGATCGAGACGCAGCGAGGGCTCGAAGGATGAAAGACGAAGCCGACCGCGTCGGCGCCGGATTCGACGGCGGCGGCGACGTCTTCAGGACGCGAGACGCCGCAGATCTTGATGCGTGTGCGCTCGGTCAATGCCGCCCCTCGTCACGGTAGCCACGACATCGCCGGCGTTCGATCGGGAATCGCATGGCTGCCATCGTAGTACGGGCCGACGAAGTACAGACCGTCGGGCGCGAAGGTCGCGGCAGCGAGCGAGCGGTCTTTCGCCGCCAGCACCTCGCCGATCCAGCTTGCCTGGCGCGCGCCGCTGCCGACGGCGACCAGACAGCCCATGATGTTGCGGACCATGTGGTGCAGGAAGGCGTCGCCGTCGAAGTCGAAGCGCCAATAGGCGCCGCGCCGCTCGATCGCCAGCGAGCGCAGCGTCTTGACCGGAGTCGGCGCCTGGCATTCGGCGGAGCGAAAGGCGCTGAAATCGTGCTCGCCGACGAGCACCCGCGCCGCGACTCGCATCGCGTCGCCGTCGAGCGGGCGAAAGGTCCAGCCGACCTGGCCGGCCTCGAGCGCGGGCCGCACTTTCGACTCGAGCAGCACATAGGCGTAGCGGCGGCCGCTCGCGCTGGCCCGCGAGTGGAAGGCATCGCCCGTGAAGCGGCACCACTGGACCGCGATATCGCCGGGAAGATGGCGGTTCGTCCCGCGCACCCACGCGTCGGCGCTGCGCGCCACGGCGGTGTCGAGGTGGACGACCTGGTTCAGCGCGTGGACGCCGGCGTCGGTACGCCCGGCGCAGACGCAGCGCAGCGCCTGGTCGGCGAAGGCCGAGAGCGCCGCATCGACACGGTCCTGGACGGTCCGGCCGTCCGGCTGGCTCTGCCAGCCGCGATAGGCGGTGCCGCGATAGGCGATGCCGAGCGCGACGCGCATCGCAGGCCCGGCCGCGAGTTCCTCAGCCCAGGTCGTCGAGCATCGCCTGCGCTTTGGTCTTGGTCGTGCCGCTCGCCGTCGTCAGGACCTCGCGGAGAAGATCGCGGGCACCGTCCTTGTCGCCGATTCTCTGGAACTCTTCGGCGAGCTCCATCTTGCGCGAGACCGGATCGTGGTTGGCATCGCTGTCGACGAAGGGCATCTCGATCGCGCCGGCCGCGGGCCCGGCCGAAGCGGCGGCTGCCGCCGGCTTGTCGAGGTCGAGCGAGATCCCGGACAGGTCGAACGCGAGCGGCTCGTCGCGATGATCGGGCGCGGACGCTGCCTCGTTCGCCGTGAGCGGCATCTTGTGCGTCGGCGCCGCCGAGTAGGCGGAAGTATCGGCGTGGCGCGGCGGATGCGACTCGGTCGCGTCGAACGGCATCGGCTGCGACGGCACGCCGATATCGGGGTTGTCGAGATCGAGGTCGACGTCGCCGAGCTGGCTGTCGCGCAATGTCACGTCGGAGACCGACGAGCCGTATTGCGAAGGCACCGGAACGATCGACTGGGGCAAGGTGCTCGCGCCGAGCGGCTCGACGATCGTCGCTCCTTCCTCGCGCCGCTCGGGAGC
>DATMGW010000138.1:0-7261 GCA_035555295.1 Caldimonas sp. | reverse complement strand
GCGAGATGCACCAGTCCTGGATGTTGCGCATCCACTGGTTGTAGGTGTTGATCCATTGCGGGGGGAAGAACTTCACGGCGCCGGTCTCGACGGCCGCGATCGCCTTGCCCGCGATCGTCTCGCCGTCGGCGCCGGGCTTGGTCATTGCCACGAACCACTGGTCGGTGAGCATCGGCTCGACGACCTGGCCGGTGCGCACGCAGACCGGTACCGCGTGCTGGTGCGGCACGGCCTTCTCGAGGAAGCCCTGCGCCTCGAGATCGCGCAGCACGGCCTTGCGCGCGTCGTAGCGGTCGAGGCCGCGGTAGGCGGCGGGGCCGCTGTCGTTGATCTTCGCGTCCAGCGTGAAGATCGTGATCAGCGGGATGCCGTGGCGCAGGGCGCAGGCGTAGTCGTTGAAGTCGTGCGCGCCGGTGATCTTGACGCAGCCCGAGCCGAACTCGCGGTCGACGAAGTCGTCGGCGATGATCGGGATCTTGCGGTCGCACAGCGGCAGGTCGACCATCGTGCCGACGAGGTGCCTGTAGCGCGCGTCGTCGGGATGGACGGCGAGCGCGCCGTCGGCGAGCATGGTCTCGGGCCGGGTCGTCGCGATGTGCATGCCGCGCATCGGCACGCCGTCGGCGTCGGGCTGCGGCCCGTCGCTGAACGGGTAGAGGATGTGCCACATCGTCCCGTCGCGTTCCTCGTTCTCGACCTCGAGGTCGGAGACGGCCGAGAGCAGCACCGGGTCCCAGTTGACGAGGCGCTTGCCGCGGTAGATGAGGCCTTCCTCGTAGAGCGCGACGAAGGTCTCGGTGACAACCTCCGAGAGCCGCGCATCCATCGTGAAGTACTCGTACTTCCACGCCACCGAGTCGCCCATGCGGCGCATCTGCCGGGTGATTGTCGAGCCGCTCGTTTCCTTCCAGTCCCAGACCTGGGCGACGAAGTTCTTGCGCCCGAGGTCGTGGCGGCTCAGGCCCGCGTCCTGCAGCTGCCGCTCGACGACGATCTGCGTCGCGATGCCGGCGTGGTCGGTCCCCGGAACCCATAGCGTGTTCTCGCCCTTCATGCGGTGATAGCGGACGAGCGCGTCCATGATCGTGTGCTGGAACGCGTGCCCCATGTGCAGCGTTCCCGTCACGTTGGGCGGCGGCAGCTGGATGCAGAACGACGCCTCGGCGGCGTCGAGGGTCGGCTCGTAGACGCCGCCTTCTTCCCACAGCGGGCCCCAGTGCTCCTCGATGGCGCCGGGGTCGAAGGACTTGGCGAGATCGGTCATGGGCAGATCGTTGTGCCTCAGCGGTCGACCCGAATGGTGCAGGCGCCGGCTGTCGACGGAATGTCGCCGAGCAGGAAGACGCTGTAGACGCTTCCAGCGTTCAGCGTCACCAGGGTCGACAGGCACAGCTGCATGACGCCGGAAGTGGCTTCCAGACGGGCCAGTGCCGAGCTCGCGGCGACCTGCGCATAGACGGTCGCCGTGCCGGCCGGGGCACCATCGCCGACATTGTTGAAGTCGTCGGTCAGGATCGCCGGGCTCGTCAGGCCGTTCATGCCGTTGACGAGACGCAGCTTCACCGGGTTGGTGGTGCTCGTCGAGATCGAGTTGTCATCGGGGATCAAGGCGGGCGGCGTGGCCGCGGTGCCGGTGACGAGCAGCGTGAGGTCGGCGCCGGGCGCGGCGCTCAGCCCCGAGGCGTCGGCGGCGACGCCGCCCACGGTGAGGCTGATCGTCAGGGCGCCGGCGGGCACGAGCCTGTAGCTGCTCACCGCCGGCGCGGTCAGGCCGGTGGTGAGCGCGACGCCGTTGGCGCTGGCGGTCACCGCGGCGCCGCCGCCTGCGCCGACTGCCACGCGCAGGCGCGCCGATGTGCTCAGCTCGGGCCTCAGGCTGCCCTGCTGGTCGAGCAGCAGGCCGTTGAGCAGGACGCCGCCGGGGCTCGGCGTCAGGATCAGCGTCGTGATCTGCTGGTCCTTGAGGGTGACGGCGGGGATGTCGAGGCGGAGGTCGGTCTTGTCACCGGCCGCGGTGACACAGATGTGATACGCCGTGCCGCCGCTGGTCGCGTTGACCTGCGTGTACGACGTCTGCAGGCCGGCGACGCCGGTCGCGACCGGCGCCGAGAGCGAACTGCTCAGGTTGGCGCAGGCGGTCGTGACGAGGTAGGCGTCGATGCTGCCGATGCTCGCCGACGCGGCATTGAAGAAGCGCAGCTTGGCCGTTCCCGAACTGGGCGAGCCTTCATCGTCGGAAAGGTAGCTCGTCGTCAGCGTTCCGCCCGACGCGTAGGCGACGATCGTGTAGTGGTTGCGCTTGCCGACGTCGGCGGTCAGCGTCGCCGAAGTCACGCCGGTGCTGCTGTCGGCGATGTTGAATGTGTGGCTGCCGTGGCCGAGGTCGACGTAGCCGCCGACCGCGTACGAGGCGACGCCGGCGGAGACCTTGTTCGAGCCGTCGTAGAGGTCGAGGCTCGCGAACTGGCTGGTCGCGTTGACGAGCCGCGCGCTGCCGTCGAGCGCCGAGACCCCGCCGCCGCAGCCACCGAGCAGCGCCAGCGCCGCGGCACCGGCGAAAAGGATGCGCCGCCCGGTCGTGTCTTCCCGCATCGTCGTCATCGCCTGGCCGCCTTTACATGAGGAGGTGCTCGCCGGCGTTGTCGCCGCCGAGGATGACGTAGTTGACCTTGCGGATGTCGGCGAGTTTCGTTCCGCCCGAATACGAGATCGAGCTTTGCACGTCTTCGCGCATCTCGCGCAGGGTGTCGGCGAGCCTGCCCTTGATCGGCTCGAGGATGCGCTTGCCCTCGACGTGCTTGTACTCGCCCTTGTTGAAGTCCGAGGCCGACCCGTAGTACTCCTTGAAGAGCTTGCCGTCGACCTCGACGGTTCGCCCGGGCGACTCCTCGTGGCCGGCGAAGAGCGATCCGATCATGACCATCGACGCGCCGAAGCGGATGCTCTTGGCGATGTCGCCGTGATCGCGGATGCCGCCGTCGGCGACGATCGGCTTGGTCGCGACGCGCGCGCACCACTTCATCGCCGAAAGCTGCCAGCCACCGGTGCCGAAGCCTGTCTTCAGCTTGGTGATGCAGACCTTGCCCGGGCCGACCCCGACCTTGGTCGCGTCGGCGCCCCAGTTCTCGAGGTCGATCACCGCTTCCGGCGTCGCCACGTTGCCGGCGATCACGAAGGCGCCGGGCAGCTTGGCGTGGATGTGGTCAATCATGCGGTGCACGGTGTCGGCGTGGCCGTGGGCGATGTCGATCGTCACGTAGTCGGCGCCGACGCCCTCGGCGGCGAGGCGGTCGATCTTGTCCTGGTCGGAGCGCTTCACGCCCGAGCTGATCGAGACGAACAGGTTCTTGTCGCGCATCTTCTTCGCGAAGGCGACGCTGTCGACGTCGAAGCGGTGCATGACGTAGAAGAAATCGTTGGCCGCCAGCCACTCGGCGATCGGCTCGTCGATGACCGTCTTCATGTTCGCCGGGACGACCGGCAGGGCGAAGCGGCGCGGCCCGAACTCCTGTGCCGGGTCACATTCCGAACGGCTTTCGACATGGCACTTGCGTGGCAGGAGGAGGATGTTCTCGTAGTCGAAGATTTCCATGGCGGCGCGCAAGCGAAAACGGGCACCTCGAAGAGCGCCCGTAGCCGCATTCTACGCAGGTCGCGCTGCCGCGGCCCGCGTGGACTTGTTCAGAGGTTCCTAGAATGGGTCGATGACCTTATCCCCCGCGGTGAGCCGCCCGTTGTCGCCGCTGCTCGAGCACCTCAACCCGGAGCAGCTGGCCGCCGTGACGCTGCCCGCCGAGCCCGCGCTGATCCTTGCCGGCGCGGGCTCGGGCAAGACGCGGGTGCTGACGACGCGGATCGCCTGGCTGATCCAGACCGGGCAGCTCTCGCCCGGCGGTGTGCTCGCCGTCACCTTCACGAACAAGGCGGCCAAGGAGATGCTGACGCGCCTCGACGCCATGCTGGCGATCCCGGTGCGCGGCATGTGGGTCGGCACCTTCCACGGCCTGTGCAACCGGTTCCTGCGCGCGCACTGGAAGATGGCGGCGCTGCCGCAGGGCTTCCAGATCCTCGATTCGAGCGACCAGCTCTCGGCCGTCAAGCGCGTCATGAAGGCGATGAACCTCGACGAGGAGCGGCACGTGCCGAAGCAGGTGACCTGGGCGATCGCCGGCGCCAAGGAGGACGGCCTGAGGCCCAAGGACGTCGAGGTCAGGGACGAGCAGAGCCGCGTCATGGTCCAGGTCTACGAGGCCTACGAGGCGCAATGCCAGCGCGAGGGCGTCGTCGATTTCGCCGAGCTGATTCTGCGCACGTACGAGCTGATGCGCGACCATGCTCCTTTGCGCGAGCACTACCAGCGGCGCTTTCGCCACATCCTGGTCGACGAGTTCCAGGACACGAACAAGCTGCAGTACGCCTGGCTGAAGATGTTCGCCGGGCCGCCCGAGCTGGGCTGCGCGCTCTTTGCCGTCGGCGACGACGACCAGAGCATCTACGCCTTCCGCGGCGCGCAGGTCGGCAACATGGCGGCGTTCGAGCGCGAGTACCGGGTCCGCAACGTCATCAAGCTCGAGCGCAACTACCGGTCGTACGGCAACATCCTCGACGCCGCCAACGAGCTGATCTCGCGCAACTCGCGCCGGCTCGGCAAGAACCTGCGCACCGAAGCCGGCCCGGGCGAGCCGGTGCGGGTCCACGAAGCACCGAGCGATTTCGCCGAGGCGCAATGGTTCGTCGACGAAGCGCGGCAGCTGCACCGCGAAGGCACGCCGCGCCACGAGATCGCGCTGCTCTACCGCAGCAACGCGCAAAGCCGCGTCATGGAGAGTGCGCTCTTCAACGCCGCCATTCCCTACAAGGTCTACGGCGGCCTGCGCTTCTTCGAGCGCGCCGAGGTCAAGCACGCGCTGTCGTACCTGCGTCTGATCGAGAACCCGGACGACGACACGAGCTTCCTGCGCGTCGTCAACTTCCCGGCGCGCGGCATCGGCGCGCGCACGATCGAGCAGCTGCAGGACGCGGCGCGTGCGAGCGGGCGAAGCCTCTACCAGAGCGTCGGCTCGCTGGGCGGCAAGGGCGGCAACAACCTGGCCGCCTTCACGGCGCGCGTCGACGCGATGCGCGAGGCGACGCGCGGCCTGACCTTGCGCGAAATCATCGTCCACATGCTCGAGGCCTCGAGCCTGGTGGACTACTACAAGACCGAGCGCGAAGGCAAGGACCGCCTCGAGAACCTCGAGGAGCTCGTCAACGCCGCCGAGGCCTTCGTCACGCAGGAGGGCTTCGGCAAGGACGCGGTGGCGCTGCCGGTCGACGAGGTCGGCGCGGCGAGCGGCACCGGCATCTACCGTGGCGAGTCGGGGCGCGCCGAGTTCACGACGCCGGGCGCCGAAGTCGTCGCGACCGGCGAAGTGATCGCGCCGCCGCGCATCGTTCCCGACGCCGAGACCGGCGAGATCATGTCGCCTCTCGGTGCGTTCCTAACCCACGCTTCCCTCGAAGCGGGCGACAACCAGGCGCAGGCCGGGCAGGACGCGATCCAGCTGATGACGATCCACTCGGCCAAGGGCCTCGAGTTCGATTGCGTCTTCATCGCCGGGCTCGAGGAGGGCCTGTTTCCGCACGAGAACTCGGCCACCGACCTCGACGGCCTCGAGGAAGAGCGCCGCCTGATGTACGTCGCGATCACGCGGGCGAGGAAGCGCCTGTACCTGAGCTTCGCGCAGACGCGGATGCTGCACGGGCAGACGCGCTACAACGTCAAGAGCCGCTTCGTCGACGAGTTGCCCGAGGCGGCGCTGCGCTGGATCACGCCGCGCAACCAGGGCTTCGGCTCGGGCTTTGCGCGCGACTACAGCGATGCCTGGGCGCGCGGCTCGGGGCTGCGCTCGATCGTCGGCACCGGACGCGTCCCGGCGTTCGGCGCGGCGCCGGCGCCTAGGCCCGGCGCGACGCACGGGCTGCGCTCGGGCCAGGGCGTGTTCCACGGCAAGTTCGGCGAGGGCGTCGTCATCACCCTCGAGGGCAGCGGCGACGACGCGCGGGCGCAGGTCAACTTCGGGCGCCACGGCATGAAGTGGCTGGCGCTGAGCGTCGCCAAGCTCACGCCCGTCGATTGAGCGGCGTCGCGCGACCCTACAGCAGGCCGGCCCGCTTGACCGCGCGATAGCGGTTGACGAGCTCGATCGCCAGCCGTTGCGGCTCGACGTCGAGGAGCAGCGCGTCGCGCCCGGCGAGACGGCGAAAGGCGGCGTCGCGCGCCTGCGCGAACAGCTGCGCGCCGGCGACCTCGATCGCGTCGCGCTCGACGCGAAGCGGCTGCTCGGCGATCTCGCGCAGGGCGCGCTCGCGCAGGCTGGCGACGAGGACCAGGTGGCGGCTGCGCATCAGCTTGAGCGCGGGACCGAGCTCGCTGGCGTCCTCCTCGCGGAAGTTGGTCAGGACGACGACGAGCGAGCGCTTGGCGAGCACCTTCATGAGCTCGGTCGCCGCGGCCTGGTAGTCGGGGTGCGTCGGCGCCGGCTCGATGTCGTGCAGCGTCGCGATCAGCGCGCTCAGCGAGCGAACTCCCTTGCGCGGAGCGACCGAGCGCTGCTGCGCTGCGCCGCCGCCGAAAGTCATCGCCCCGACCTCGTCGCCTTCCTTCAGGGCGACGTAGGCGAGCAGCATCAGCGCGTCGAGCGCCGCGTCGAAGTGGCTGCCGTGCTGCTCCGCGGGGCCTTCGTCGGCGCGCATGCGCCGGCCGCAATCGAGGAGGAAGACGACGCGCTGGTCGCGATCGTCCTGGTACTCGCGAACGATCGGCCGGCCGTGCCGCAGCGTCGCCTTCCAGTCGATGTCGCGGATCGCGTCGCCGGGCCGGTAGTCGGCGAGCTGCTTGAAGTCCGTGCCGCTGCCGCGTTGCGGGTAGCTCTTGATGCCGATCTCCGAGAGACGCCGGTCGCTGGCGAGCCACGCGTAGCCGGCGACGGCGGCGAAGTTCGGATAGACGCGCAGCGCCGCTTCGCCGCCGACGCGAAAGCGCATGTCGAAGAAGCCCAGCAGCGTGCGGACGCGGACCTCGGCCGGCGCGAAGTGCGCCAGGCCGCGCCGGCCGGGCCGCGCGTGGTACTGCAACGTCGCGGTCGACCCCTTGGGAACGAAGGTCGCGGCAGGCAGGCCGCGCACCGCGAAGCTCGGATCGACGTGCTCGAACAAGGCGACGTGCCAGCCCCGTTCGCCGTCGTTGACGAGGCTGCCGCCGAGCGGTCGCTCGACTCCG
>DATMGW010000137.1:0-4067 GCA_035555295.1 Caldimonas sp. | reverse complement strand
CTTTCTCGCCCATGCGAAGCAGCTCTCGGCGCTCGAGCGCATTCCGCGCATCGCCGCCGAGTTCGAGGAGCGCTTCGGGCGCCAGTCGGGCGGCCTCGTGCGCGGCTACCGCTGCGAAGGTGCCGAGACCATCGTCTTCGCCCTCGGCTCGGTGATCGGCACGCTGAAGGAAACCGTCGACGCGATGCGCGAGAAGGGCATCGCGATCGGCGTCCTCGGCATCCAGTCGTACCGGCCGTTTCCGCTCGCCGCGGTGCGCGCCGCGCTGCAGGGCGCGGAGCGCGTCGTCGTGCTGGAGAAGAGCTTTTCGGTCGGTCTCGGCGGCGTCGTCTCGACCGACGTGCGGCTCGCTCTCTCCGGCCTGCAGCTGCACGGCTACACGGTGATCGCGGGTCTAGGCGGGCGCGCGATCACGACGGCGTCGCTCGAGCGCATGCTGCGCGAGGCGATCGCCGACAAGCTCGAGCCGCTGACCTTTCTCGACCTCGACTGGCGCATCGTCAACCGCCAGCTCGAGCGCGAGGCGCAGATGCGGCGCAGCGGACCGATCGCCGAGAACCTGCTGCGCGACGTCGGCCCGGTGGCCGCCAAGGTGGCATGACGATGAACCAGCCCGTCAAGTTCTACCAGACCGGCACGTTCACGGTCGGCAACCGCCTGCTCGCTCCCGAGCAGCGCAGCGTCCAGTCGTCGATCCTGCGCAACAACTCGCTCAACTCCGGGCATCGCGCCTGCCAGGGCTGCGGCGAGGCGCTCGGCGCGCGCTACGCGATCGACGCGGCGATGCGCGCAACCGACCGGCAGCTGATTGCCGCAAATGCCACCGGTTGCCTGGAGGTCTTCTCGACGCCGTATCCCGAAACGTCGTGGCAGCTGCCGTGGATCCATTCGCTGTTCGGCAACGCCGCGGCGGTGGGCACCGGAATCGCCGCGGCGCTGAAGGTCAAGGCCCTGAAGGCCGGGCAAGGACAAAGCCGCGTGCGCGTCGTCGCGCAAGGCGGCGACGGCGGCACGACGGACATCGGCTTCGGCTGCCTCTCCGGCATGTTCGAGCGCGACGACGACGTTCTCTACATCTGCTACGACAACGAGGCCTACATGAACACCGGCGTGCAACGCAGCTCGGCGACGCCGCCGGCAGCGCGCACGGCGACGACGATGGCGGTGGGCGATCATCCCGGCGCCGACTTCGGCAAGGGCAAGAACGTGCCGCGCATCGCGATGGCGCACGAGATCCCGTACGTCGCCACCGCGACCGTCGCCGACCTGCACGACCTCGAAGCCAAGGTCGAGCACGCGATGAGCCTGCGCGGCGCGCGCTACCTGCACATCCTCGTCCCCTGCCCGCTCGGCTGGGGCTCGGCCAGCCACGACACGATCAAGCTCGCCCGGCTGGCGCGCGAGACGGGAATCTTCCCAGTCTTCGAGGCCGAGCACGGCGAGGTGACGCGCGTCACGAAGATCCGCCGTCGCGTCCCGGTCGAGGAATACCTCAAACCGCAGAAGCGCTTCGCCCATCTCTTCGGCGCGAAAGGCCACCCGGAGATGCTGGCGCAGATCCAGGCCGACGCCGACCGCAACATCGAGCGCTACGGCCTGCTCGACGTACAGGCCGTTTCATGACGATGCAAAAGCCGTTCGCAATCACGCTCGACCCGGGCTCCTCGCTCGCCAACAAGACCGGATCGTGGCGCACCGAGCGTCCCGTCTACGTCGACCGGCTGCCGCCGTGCAACGCGCAGTGCCCGGCCGGCGAAGACATCCAGGGGTGGCTGTACCACGCCGAAAGCGGCGACTACGAAGCCGCCTGGCGGCACCTGACGCGCGACAACCCGTTCCCGGCGATCATGGGGCGCGTCTGCTATCACACCTGCGAGGGCGTCTGCAACCGCGGCCAGATCGACGCAGCCGTCGGCATCAATTCGGTCGAGCGCTTCCTCGGCGACGAGGCGCTGAAGAAGCAGTGGCGCTTCGCCTGGCCGAAGGAAGAAACGGGCCGGCACGTGCTCGTCGTCGGCGCCGGCCCTTCGGGCATGTCGGCGGCGTACCACCTGCGCCGGCTCGGCCATGCGGTCACGGTCATGGAAGCCGGGCCGCTGATGGGCGGCATGATGCGCTTCGGCATTCCGAAGTACCGCCTGCCGCGCGACGTGCTCGACGCCGAGATGCAGCGCATCGTCGACATGGGCGTCAGCGTCGAGCTCGGCGCCAAGGTCACCGACCTGGCGCGGACGATGAAGGACGGCGGCTACGACGCGACCTTCCTCGCCGTCGGCGCGCACATCGCCAAGCGTGCCTTCATCCCGGCCAAGGATTCGGCGCGCATCCTCGACGCGGTCGCCGTGCTGCGCTCGATGGAAGGCGAGGAGCAGCCGCTGCTCGGCCGCCGCGTCGTCGTCTATGGCGGCGGCAACACCGCGATCGACGTCGCCCGGACGGCCAAGCGCCTCGGCGCGACCGACGCGATCATCGTCTACCGGCGCACCCGCGAGCGGATGCCGGCGCACGACTTCGAGGTCGAGGAGGCGTTGCAGGAAGGAGTGATGGTCAAGTGGCTGTCGACCATCAAGCAAGCCGAAGGCGGCGTTCTGACGATCGAGAAGATGACGCTCGACGAGAAGGGCAATCCGCAGCCGACCGGCGTGTTCGAGACGCTCGAAGCCGACTCGGTCGTGCTCGCCCTGGGCCAGGACGTCGACCTCTCGCTTCTGCACGGCGTTCCCGGCCTGAAGGTCGAGGACGGCGTCGTCCAGGTCGATCCGGCGACGATGATGACGGGCGTGCCCGGTCTCTTCGCCGGCGGCGACATGGTCCCGGCCGAGCGCAACGTGACGATCGGCGTCGGCCACGGCAAGAAGGCGGCACGCCACATCGACGCCTGGTTGCGGGGCCTGCGCCTCGAACCGGAGCCCAAGCATGCGCCGGCGACCTTCGATCGCCTCAACACCTGGTACTACAGCGACGCGCCGAAGACCGTCCGCCCGCAACTCGACATCGCCCGGCGGACCAGCAGCTTCGACGAGGTGCAGGGCGGGCTCACGGAAGACAACGCCCTGTTCGAGGCGCGCCGGTGCCTGAGCTGCGGCAACTGCTTCGAGTGCGACAACTGCTACGGCGTCTGCCCCGACAACGCCGTCATCAAGCTCGGGCCGGGCAAGCGCTTCGAGTTCAACCTCGACTACTGCAAGGGCTGCGGCGTCTGCGTCGCCGAGTGTCCCTGCGGCGCGATCGACATGGTTCCCGAGGACTTGTAGGGCGGCGCTGCGCCGGGCTGGCGTGTCGAGGAACAGGAACTGCCGCCCACCGGCGAAGTCACGCCGTCGAGCAGGTGCTGCAGGCCGACCGGATCGGTGATCTGGATCTGCTTCTGCTGCACGAAGAGCAGGCCGCTCGCCTGGAACTTCGAGAAGGTCCGGCTCACCGTCTCGAGCTTGAGCCCGAGAAAGCTGCCGATCTCCTCGCGGCTCATTCGCAGGAGCACCGACGATGCCGAGTAGCCCCGCGCCTGCAGGCGGTGCGTCAGGTCGAGCAGGAAAGCCGCCACCCGCTCCTCGGCGTACATCGTTCCCAGGAGCAGCATCGCCCGGCTGTCCCTGCCGATCTCGCGGCTCATGATCTTGTGGAACTGCCTCTGCAGCGACGGCACTTCGCGGCCGAGCGCCTCCAGTTCCGCGAACGGGATCTGGAAGACCTGGGAGTCCTCGAGCGCGGTCGCGTCGACTTCATGCCGGCCGGTGTCTATGCCGTCGAGACCGAGCATCTCGCCCCCCATCTGGAAGCCCGTGACCTGCTCGCGACCCTGGTTCGAGGTGACGATGGTCTTGAAGAAGCCGGTCCAGACCGCGTACACGGAATCCAACCGGTCGCCGGTGCGAAACAGCGTCTCGCCGTGCGCCACCCTGCGTCGAACCGCCACCAGCCGGCCATCCATGCGCTCGAGCTCGTCGCGGGTCAGGCCGACCGGCAGGCAGATCTCGCGCAGGTTGCAGTGCGAGCACTGCACCTTGCAAGAGGCCATATGAAGAGGTCGGAAGACGGTCGAGTCCATGCGGAAAAGTTTCTCGATC
>DATMGW010000136.1:0-4790 GCA_035555295.1 Caldimonas sp. | reverse complement strand
CGCTCAGCGAGTGGTGGGCCGCCGCCCTCGCTTCCTGAATCCCTTCCCATGACCGCCCTCTCCGATCCCCGCCACGACCGCGAAGCGGGCGCTCGGGATAACGGCACGCTCGACATGACGCGGATCGACGACGTGCGCATCGGCGCCGTCCGCCCCCTGATCACGCCGGCGCTGCTACAGGAGCGCGTTCCTGTCCATGACGACACGCTGGCGCTCGTCGAGACGAGCCGCGCCGCGATCGCGCGCATCCTGCACGGCGGGGACGATCGCCTCGTCGTCGTCGTCGGCCCGTGCTCGATCCACGATCACGACCAGGCGCTCGAATACGGCCGGCGCCTGAAGGAAGTCGCTGACGACCTGCACGGCGAGTTGCTGATCGTCATGCGCGCCTACTTCGAAAAGCCCCGAACGACGCTCGGCTGGAAGGGCTACATCAACGACCCGCATCTCGACGGCAGCTTCGCGATCAACGAAGGCCTCGAGCGCGCGAGGCGCCTGCTGATCGAGCTGACCGAGCTCGGAGTGCCGACGGGCACCGAATTTCTCGACCTGCTCAGCCCGCAGTTCATCGCCGAGCTCGTCGCCTGGGGCGCGATCGGTGCGCGCACGACCGAAAGCCCGAGCCATCGCCAGCTCGCCTCGGGTCTCAGCTGCCCGGTCGGATTCAAGAACGGCACCGACGGCAGCATCAAGGTCGCTGCCGACGCGATCCTCGCGGCGCGAGCGCCGCACGCCTTCATGGGAATGACGAAGATGGGCGTCGCCGCGATCTTCGAGACGCGCGGCAACGACGACTGCCACGTCATCCTGCGCGGCGGCCAGTTGCCGAATTTCGATTTCGCGCACGTCGCCGCGAGCTGCGCGACGCTGCGCGCCGCCGGGCTGCGCGAGCAGGTGATGATCGACGTCTCGCACGGCAACAGCGGCAAGGACTACCGGCGCCAGGTCGCGGTCGCAGGCGACGTCGCGGCGCAGGTCGCCGGCGGCGACAAGCGCATCTGCGGCGTGATGATCGAAAGCCATCTCGAGGAAGGCCGGCAGGATTTGACCCCCGGCGTGCCGCTGAAGCACGGCGTCTCGATCACCGATGCCTGCCTCGGCTTCGCGCAGACCGTTCCGGCGCTAGAGGCGCTCGCCGCCGCCGTGCGCTCGCGCCGGAGCGCTGCCGCAACGGCGGCGAATCAGAACCAGGGCGCCATCAAGCCTTCCTGAGCGAAGGCGCGCTGCACCGCCGGCCGTGCCAGCGTGCGCTCGAGCCACGGCGTCAGGTGCGCGCGCTCGCGCGCCGGCCGGCCGAAGCCGCGCGTCCAGCGACAGAGGACGAAGGCGTAGGGATCGGCCAGGCTGTAGCCCGGGCCGAGCAGCCACGGCCCGCCCACGCGGGCGAATTCCGCGTCGAGCTGGTCGAGCATCGCGCCGACCTTCGCTTCGGCATGCACCTTTACCTGCCCGATCGCCGCCGCGTCGTCGGCCCAGCGCTCGGGATAGAAGTAGACGATCAGCGTCGCCTGCAAGGTGTTCGTCAGCCAGGCGAGCCACTTGTAGGCGTTGGCGCGCTCGGCGCTGCCGAGCGGCGGCAACAGGCCGGCCGAGGCGTGCGTGTCGGCCAGGTGCAGGGCGACGGCGGCCGTCTCGTAGAGCACGAAGGGCTTTGCCTCGCTGCCGAGGGCGGTATCGACGAGGACCGGGATCAGCCCGTTCGGATTGAGCGCCAGGTACGCCGCCGACTTGTGCGCGGCGACGGCGCGGTCGACGTACTTCAGCTCGTAGGGAGAGCCGAGCTCCTCGAGGACGATGTGGGGGATCAGGCTGGCATTGCCGGGAAAGTAGTGAAGCTGCAGCATCGCGCTCGCCGAATGGAAGGAGAACGCGATTCTCTCCTTCGTCAGGGCGCCGCGCCTGTCATGCGCAGATGCACGACGGCAGCGGTCGTCTCCGCCGGGCTGCCGAGGCGCTCTGCGGCGACGCCGCGCGAGCGCAGCTGGTCGCGTACCTGTTGCGCTCGCTGCTGCGCCAGCGACGGCGGCGCCGTCGCCGAGTCGCCCGGCGCCGCCATCAGCGGCACGTATGCGAGCGGCACGCGGCGCAGGCTCTCGGCCAGCTTGTCGAGCACGGCGGCGAGCGCCGGCTTGACGACACTCCTGCCCGGATCGAAGCAGAACTCGCGCGGCACCTCGATGTCGATGGCGCCGTCCGGGCGCTGGCCGATGCGCACCGGCGTGCCCTTGAACCACGCATCGAGCCATTGCCGCTCGACGGCCAGGGCCTCGGCCACGCCGGTTCTCTGCGCCGGCGTCGGCGGGCCGGCCGGCGGCGGGCTCGCGCAGCCGCCCAGCAGCAGAGCGGCAGCGAGCGCCACGAGCCTTCCTCGCATGGGCGCTGCCTCAGCCTGACGCCGGCTTGCGCCGCGCCTCCTCAATGCACTCGAGCAGCGCCGTCTGGTCGCCGACCTGGTTGGCGAGCAGGAGGACGAGGCGCGCGTCGAGATCGTTGCTCTCGGCGTCGCTGAGGCCTTCGTGGGCGCGCAGCAAGGCTTCGTAGAAGCCGTCGGCGTCGGGGATGTTGGCGTGCGTCTTCATGCGGCTCGGGTCATCGCCTCGTCGCGCGCGAGCGCGGCGCGCAGCGCCACGCTGGTCGACCCGGCCATCGCAGCGGGAACGATTGCCGCGACGTAGGCGTCGGGCCGGATCAGGACGACCGTTCCGGCCGCCGCGCCGAGGTGCGTGGCGAGCGGGCTTGCCGCGTCGACCGAGCGGAAGTCGACCGGCCAGCGCGCGGACAGGGCGTTCAGGCGCGCCAGCTCCGCAGCGTCGGCGCCGACCGCGACGCCGAGAAAGCGAGTTCCCTCGCGCAGGCAGCGCATCAGCGTCGTTCCGTCGAAGGCGACGTTCTGCACCGAGCGCGCGCCGCCCCACGCCCAGCGTGACGGCGGATAGTCGTTGGCCTGCGCCATGCGGCCGGTGTTCGACAAGCGCCGCGCGAACTCGTGCCGGCGCGCCAGCGCCGAGACGGCGCGGCGCAGGCGATGCTCGGCGGCGCTCCTCGGCGCGAGGAAGCGCGAGGTGCGCTTGGTGATCGTCAGGTTCTCCTTCGCCGCCGCGTAGCGCTCGTCGTGATAGCTGTCGAGGAGCGCTTCGCCGGCCTCGCCGGCGAGCACGAGCGCGAGCTTCCAGCCGAGGTTGGCGGCGTCCTGGATGCCGTTGTTGCCGCCGCGCGCGCCGAACGGCGAGACGACGTGCGCCGCGTCGCCGATGAACATCGTGCGGCCGACGCGAAAGGTCTCGAGCAGGTGGTCGCGGTACTGGTACGGGCCGATCCAGACGAGCTCGAACTCGACGCCCGGGCCGAGCTGCTCGCGCAAGCGCGCCCCCGCGACCTCGGGCTTGCTGATCGTCTCCGGATCGCAGTCCTCGGCCATCTGGTAGTCGAGGCGCCAGACGTCGTCGGCCATCAGGTGCTGCCAGACGGCGCGGCCTTCGTTGAACGGCGCGTCGATCCAGGTCCAGCGCTCGACCGCGAACGGCACCTTGAAGCGGACATCGCTGATGCACCAGCGATCGGTGCTGCGCGAGGCGTTGACCTCGACGCCCATCGCGTCGCGGATCTTGCTGTTGGCGCCGGTCGCGTCGATGAGCCAGTCGCACTCGAGCGAGTAGTTGCCGGCCGGCGTCTCGACGTGAACCACCACGGCATCGCCGTCGGCCTCGTTCTCGACGGCTGTGACCTTGTTCTTCCAGCGCAGGTCGGTGCCGCCGAGCTCGACGATGCGATCGACCAGGAACCATTCGAGATAGAACTGCTGCAGGTTGATGAAGGGCGGCTGCTCGGAGTGGCTCTCGTCCTTCAGGTTGAAACTGTAGATCTCGTCTTTGCCCGAGAAGGTGCGACCGACCGACCAGGTGATTCCCTTCTGGCGAATGCGCTCGTAGATGCCGAGGCGCTCGAAGATCTCGAGGCTCTTTTGCGCATAGCAGATGCCGCGCGACGACGCGCCCTTGACGCCGACCGTATCGTCTTCGTCGAGGACGACGGCGCGAACACCGCGCAGCGCCAGGTCGCACGCGAGCGTGAGCCCGGCCAGGCCGCCGCCGGTGATGACGACCGGGTAGCGGATGCGCTCGCCGCCGCCACTCGCCAGATCGGGCGGCAGCACGAACGACCAGTGCGGCAGCTCGTAGGCCGGCGCGAACTTCCATTCGGTCTCCGCACTCATCGTGGCGGGGTTATAGCGCGGCCCAGGAAATAGGTGAGCCGATCGCCGTCTTCCCCGCTGAAGTCGTAGTCGAAGTCCGAATCCACTCCGGTGCACCCCTTCCCCTCGCAGGTGCGGCGACGCGTGACGATCTCGAGCCGGCCGTCGCGGTCGACATCGGACACGGCGATCAGCGCCCACCCGGGTTCGACCTGCGACGCGTCGGCGCCGATCAGACGGGTGGGCAGGTGCATCTGTTTGAATCCTCGAGGCGAGCCCATGACGATCAGAAGCCGCGGCGATTCGCACAGGAAAGCAAGAAGAGCGCCTTGCTGGAACCGGCGCGGGCGAGCGCCGTATCGACGGGCACCGGCCGGCGACACGTCGGGTTCGCGAGCGAGACGCTCTGCATCGATGCCGCAAGGTCGACGGCGGGCTCTCGCGGCGTCGCCGGCGCTGCCAGCGTCGCCCCGGCGAGCGGCCGCCAGCGCAGCCGCGACGACTGCGGGAATCGAGGGGTCCCGTCCCGGCCGAACGAGACGGCGAGGAAGCGGCGCAGCGTCGCGCGGCGCGCTGCATCGGCCGATCGATCGCCCGC
>DATMGW010000135.1:0-2454 GCA_035555295.1 Caldimonas sp. | reverse complement strand
GGCGTTCGCGAGCGCCTGCCTGGACGCCGGCCTCGTCTTCGTCGGCCCGACCCCGGCGCAGCTCGCGCTCCTCGGCGACAAGGTCCAAGCCCGCGCGCTGGCGGTCGAATGCGGCGTTGCCGTCCTGCCGGCAGCAGCAGGCGCAGTCTCGCCCGACGCAGCGTTGGCGTTCTTCGACGCGCAGCGCGAGCACGGCGCCGAGGGCGTCGTCGTGAAGGCGGTCGCCGGCGGCGGCGGGCGCGGCATGCGCGCGGTGCGCGAGCGCGCCGAGCTCGCCGGCGCCTGGGAGCGTTGCCGCTCGGAAGCGCGCGCCGCGTTCGGCAGCGACGCCGTCTACGTCGAACGGCTGCTGCCGCACGCCCGCCATGTCGAGGTACAGGTTGTCGGCGACGGCAGCGACGTCGCCAGCCTCGGCGAGCGCGAGTGCACGCTGCAGCGGCGCTTCCAGAAGCTGGTCGAGATCGCGCCTTCGCCGTCGCTCCCGGCCGGACTGCGCGCGGCGATCACGGCAGCGGCGCTGCGCATGGCGGCGCAGCTGCGATACCGCAATCTCGGGACCTTCGAGTTCCTCGTCGACGCCAGCGCGGGCGCACTGCCCTGGGTTTTCATCGAGGCGAATCCCCGCCTGCAGGTCGAGCACACGGTGACCGAGGCCGTGACCGGGCTGGACCTGGTGCAGATGCAGCTGGCGATCGCGGCCGGCGCGTCGCTGGCGAACTTCGACCTCGCGCCCGGACAAAGCGCCCGGCAGCGCGGCTTCGCTGTGCAGTGGCGGATCAACGCCGAACGGACCGGCGCCGACGGAACGACGCGCCCGGCCGAGGGCCGCGTCGAGCGCCTCGACCTGCCGAGCGGGCCGGGCCTGCGCGTCGACACGCAAGCCTTCATCGGCTACGCGCCTTCGCCCCGCTACGACACGCTGCTCGCCAAGCTCGTCGTGCACGCGAGCGGAGACGACTTCGCCGCCGTCGTCCGCCGCTCGCGGCGCGCCCTCGCCGAGTGTGGCGTCGACGGCCTGGCGACCAACCTCGGCTTGCTGCGCGCGATCGCCGCGCGCCCCGAGTTCGAGCGCCAGAACGTCGACACGCGCTTCGTCGAGGACCACCTGGCGCAGCTGCTCGAAGCGGCCGCCGCGTTCTCGACCAGCGAGCCCGGCGCGGCCGCGCCGACCGGTCCCGCCGCGCCGACGGTTGCGCACGGCGAAAGCGAAGCCCTCCGCCTCGAAGCAGCTGGAGCGATCGTCGTGCGCGCGCCGATGACCGGCCGCGTCGTCCACGTCGAGGCCGAGACCGGGGCGCCGATCGACGCCGGCGCTCCGGTTGCCGTCCTTGAAGCGATGAAGATGGAGCACGTGCTCGACGCGCCCGCGGCAGGTCGCGTCGCCGCCAGTTTCGTCGGCGTCGGCGACGTCGTCGCCGAAGGGCAAGCGCTGGTCGCGCTCGATCCGGCCGACGCCGGCGCCGCGATCGCGGTGGCCGACGAGCTCGCCGACCTCGACGCGATCCGCCCGGACCTGCAGCGCGTCGTCGATCGCCACGCCTTCACCCTCGACGCGAATCGCAACGCCGCCGTCGCGCGCCGCCACGCGAGCGGCGCGCGCACGGCGCGCGAGAACATCGCCGACCTGTGCGACCTCGACCGCGACCCCGGCAACTTCATCGAGTACGGCGCCCTAGCCGTCGCCGCGCAGACGCGCCGGCGCAGCCTCGACGACCTGATCGCGAACACGCCGGCCGACGGCATGGTGACGGGGATCGGCAGCGTCAACGCCGATCGCTTCGGCGCCGAGCGCTCGCGCTGCGTCGTGATGGCCTACGACTACACGGTGCTGGCCGGAACGCAGGGCATGCGCAACCACCAGAAGACCGACCGCATGCTCGGCATCGCCACGCGGCAGCGCCTGCCGCTGGTCCTCTTCGCCGAAGGCGGCGGCGGGCGCCCGGGCGACACGGACATGCCGATCGTCGCCGGCCTCGACAACCACACCTTCAGCGGCTTCGCCGCGCTGTCCGGCCGCGTCCCGGTGCTCGGCATCGTGCACGGCCGGTGCTTCGCCGGCAACGCCGCCCTGCTCGGCTGCGCCGACACGATCATCGCCACCGCGGCGAGCAACATCGGCATGAGCGGCCCGGCGATGATCGAAGGCGGCGGCCTCGGCCGCTACGCTCCCGAGCAGATCGGGCCGAGCGCGGTGCAGGCCGGCAACGGCGTCATCGACATCCTGGTCGCCGATGAGGCCGCCGCGGTCGCCGCGGCGAAGCGCTACCTCGGCTACTTCCAGGGGCGCATCGCCGACGCCGGCAGCGCCGACCCGCGGGCACTCCGCCACGCCGTCCCGGAGAACCGCCTGCGCAGCTACGACGTGCGTGCCGTCGCCAGCGGCCTCGTCGACCACGAATCGTTGCTCGAGCTGCGCGCAGGCTTCGGGCGCGGCATCGTCACGGCGCTGGCTCG
>DATMGW010000134.1:0-4471 GCA_035555295.1 Caldimonas sp. | reverse complement strand
CACAGCGCGTCGTCCGAAGGTATATCGGCGCCCGGGAGTAGTTCACAAGAGACGGCGCCGTCGCGGCATCGTCGAGTCACCCATCTTGCGCCGCCGTGGCAAGAAAGAAGCCCGCCGAATGGCGGGCTTGGGCGGGGCATGGCCCGGCTACATGTTCGATCATCACTTCCCAATCGGTCGGAAGCCTAGCATTCATAAGGATTCAAGACGGCTAGATTGAGATCGTGGCCCCGTCCATGGCCCCATTCCGTCCGCTGCGCTGATTCGTCGGGCCAGCGAGCGTCGGCTCATGGCTCTGAGCCGGTGATCGGCGAGCTGCCTCGGTCGACCAGGTGCAGTTGGAAGCGGCGCAGGTCTTCTACCCCGGCGGTATCGGGTGAACGCTCGAGGAAGGCGCCAGGTTGCGCACTGCGCGGATGTAGCCTGCCCGCGTCTTGGGCTCGATCTTGCGCATGCGCATGTCGTCGATCATGCGTTGGCGCAGCGGCGTAACGAATCGGGTCGCTGGGATCATGGCTCTGCTCCTGTCAATGAACGAGGCGGATTGCGTCGCTCGTCAACATCGCAGAACCACCATCGCCACGAACACCACGCCCTGGTCGAAACGGCTACCGCGCGAGCGGTTTAGTCCTATGGCCCTTGTTACCGGCTATGCACAACGGCCATGAGCCGACACATGAGTCGTTTCCCCGGAGCTGCCATTCGAGCCCGCCGGAGGTGGGACCTTCTAGCGCACGTCCAGGCGGCCCGACCGGGTGTGCCGAAGTTCGGCGCGGATTGAGGCTTCGGCTACGCGATCTCCGCGGGCGCCAACCGGGACGAACTGCTCGAGGTCTCGCGGGAGGTGTGCCGGCAGTTGAAGCGGGCGTGATCCGGTCGGTGCTCCGGCCGTCGCAGGCCGGCGCGGCGCCGCCGGCCTTGGCGGCTGCGGCAAGGATATTCTTCTGCCGATGAAGCACCCCCAGAACGTCCTGCAACGCCGGGCCGCCCGTCGTGCGGCATCGCTGTCGATCGCCGCCGCGTTCGTCCTCGGCGCCCTCTGCCTGCGCGCCCACGCTGCGCCGCCCGACGGCTACCCGGCCGCCTACGGCGCCGTCATCACCGCGGCGCGCGACGAAGGCCGGGTCGTCGTCTATTCGACGACCGACCAGTCCGCCGTCGCCGCGCTGATCCGCGACTTCGAATCGCTCTATCCCGGCGTCAAGGTCGACTACAACGACCTCAACAGCGCGGAGATGTACCACCGCTACCTCGCCGAGACGGCGGCCCATCGTCCGACTGCCGACGTCCTGTGGAGCTCGGCGATGGATCTGCAGATGAAGCTGGCGAACGACGGCTTCGCGGCGCGCTACGAATCACCGGAAGCGACGTCGCTGCCCGACTGGGCGATCTGGCGCAACGAGGCCTTCGGCACCACGTTCGAGCCGGCGGTCTTCGTCTACAGCACTCGCTTCGTGACCGGTGCCGACATCCCGCAGACGCACGCCGACTTCCTCAACCTCATCACGACGCAGCACGACAAGTACGCAGGCAACGTCACCACCTACGACATCGAGAAGTCCGCCGTCGGCTTCCTCTTCGCGACGCAGGACAGCCGCATGCAGCCGACTTTCTGGAACCTGGTCGCGGCGCTCGGCGCCAACGCCGTCGAGCTGGAGGGCAACACCTCGGTCATGGTGGAGCGCATCGCCGCCGGCAAGGACTATCTCGGCTACAACCTGATCGGCTCGTACGCGCTCACCCGGGCCCGGCGCGACCCGTCGATCGGCGTCGTCATGCCTCGGGACTACACGCTCGTGATGTCGCGCATCGCCCTGCTGTCGAAGACGGCCGCCCATCCGAACGCGGGCAAGCTCTGGCTCGACTACCTGCTGTCCAGGCGCGGCCAGACCGTGCTGTCCAGGCGCTCGGAACTGTTCTCGATCCGCAGCGACGTGGCCGGCGAATTCACGGCGGCGACGCTGCGTCAGGCGCTGGGCCCCAGCCTCAGGTCGATCGCCGTCGGCCCGGCGCTGCTCGTCTTCCTCGACCAGTCCAAGCAGGTCGAGTTCCTGCGTCGCTGGCGGCGCGAGGCCGGTGTCGTCAAGTAGCGGCCGGGGCCGGATCGGCGGCCGGTGGGTCGGTCGCGTTGAAGGAGATGCGGACGCACAGCCCCGCGCCCGAACCCGGCGTGTCCAACTCGACGCGCGCGCGGTGCACGGTGCAGATGTCGCGCACGATGGACAGGCCCAGCCCGGAGCCGTCGCCGGCGGCTCCCGGCGAACGGTAGAACCGCTCGAAGACCTGCTCTCGCTCGCCCGCCGGGATGCCGGGCCCGTCGTCCTCAACCTCGAGCAGCACCGACTGCCGGTGCAGGACGCGCACCGCGACCATGCCGCCCTCCTTCCCGTAGGCGATCGCGTTGTCGATCAGGTTGGCGATCAATTCGCGGAGCAGCAGCGCGTCACCGAGCACGCGGCGCGATCCGGCAGATTCCTCTAAGCTCAGGTCGATTCCCTTCTTCCGCGCTGCGGCGACGAAGTCGAGCGCGGTGGCGCGGGCCAGCTCGCCAAGGTCGACCGGGGCCATGCGCTGTTCCTGCGCCGCATCAGGGTCGGAGCGCGCCTGCAGCAACAGCTGGCCGATCAGGCGCGTCAGACGGTCGATATCGGCGTGGACGTCGGTGAGCGTCTGGCGCAGGTTCTCGGGGCCTTCCTGGCGCAGGGTGTATTCGATCTGCGTGCGCATCTCCGCGAGCGGCGTGCGCATCTGGTGCGACGCGTCGGCGATCAGGCGCTGCCGGCTCGCCAGCAGGCGTTCGATTCGCGCCGTGTGCTGGTTCAGGGCGTCGATCAGGGGCCGCACTTCGACCTGGACGGGCGCAGGATCGATCGGGCTGAGGTCCGACGGCGCCCGCGCGACCAGGCTGGCCGCCAACCTGTCGAGGGGCCGCAGTCCGCGCACGAGGCCGAACCAGACGAGCAATCCGGCGGCGACGATCAGCAAGGCCTGGCGGGTCAGGCCTTCGACCAGGATCTGGTGCGACAGCGCGTAGCGCGCCTCGCCGGTCTCGGCGACCACGATCACCACCTGCGCCGCCGGCGCCGGGCCGTAGATCTGCTTGTAGAGGGCGACGAGGTGGATCGGGTCGCCGAGATAGTTGGCGGCGTAGAGCACCGACTCCTCGCCCGGTCTCGGCCCGGCCGTCGGCAGCGGCAGGTCTTGGTAGCCGGTGACGGTCTTGCCACCTGGGCCGACGACCCGGTAGAAGATGCGCTCCTGGATGTTCGATTCGAGCAGCTGCAGCGCGGCATAGGGCAGGTCGACGATCACCTGCCCGTCGCGGACGTCGACGTCTTCGGCGATGGCGTCGGCCGAGGCCAGCAGCAGCCGGTCGAAGGCCTGGTTCGCGGTCGCCACGGCCGCCCGGTTGCTGAACCAGGCGTTGACCACGAGCAGCAGCAGCAGCGGGATCAGCAGCCAGCGCAGCAGCTGCAGGCGCAGGCTGTCAGGCAGCTTCCAGAACATAGCCGAGGCCGCGCAAGGTCACGATCGCAACCCCGGTCTCGTGGAGCTGCTTCCTCAGGCGGTGGATGTAGATCTCGACGACGTCCTGCCCCGTCGTCGCCTCCATCGAGAACACGTGCTCGTGCAGCGTCGCCTTGCTGACGACCTTGCCCATGCGCAGCAGCAGCACCTCGAGAACCGCGTGCTCCTTCGGGCGCAGCGCCAGCCTGCGGCCGTTCAGCGTGAAGACGCGGCCGCTGCTCTCGTACTCAAGCGCGCCCAGGCTGATCTTCGGCGCGTTCAGCCCGTGCGCGCGCCGGATCACGGCGTGCAGGCGCGCTTCGAGCTCGGCAAGGTCGAAGGGCTTGGCTAGGTAGTCGTCGGCGCCCAGGTTGAGGCCCTTGACCCGGTCCTCAAGCTCGCCACGCGCGGTGAGCACGACGACCGGGGAGTCGGTTCCGCGCTCGCGCAGGCGCCGCAGGACGGTCAGGCCGTCCATCGTCGGCAGCGAGAGATCGAGAACAACCGCGTCGTACTTTTCCGTTCGCAACAGCGAGTCGGCTTGTGCGCCGTCGTGGGCCTGGTCGACCGCGAAGCCGTGCTGCTGCAGCGCCTTGCCCAGCCACGAGGCCAACTTGAGACTGTCCTCGACGAGCAGCAGGCGCATGCGATGGCGGTTGGGGGCAGCGCAAAGGGTCGCGCGCGATGGGCAGACATTTGGCTGCGCCGCCTTGGCCCGATTCATCGGGGTTTTCCATAGGAGCCTGCAAAGTAAAGCAGGCCGAAAGGTCCGGCAAAAACAATCGGCGCCGTGCGAGGTTGAACTCACGACGGACAACCCGGCCGCATCACGGCCCCAGAAGAGCCGAAGCACTCCGAATCCGGGGCGCACACGCCCTTCGTCGTTTCGGAGCGGATCCGAAACGTCACCGCCGATCGGGCGGCAACGCCGTCGCACTGGCCGGACATGTCGCCCCTGGCGCCG
>DATMGW010000133.1:0-4145 GCA_035555295.1 Caldimonas sp. | reverse complement strand
GTTGCGGTAGCTCTTGCTGAGCGCTGCGTCATCGCGTTGGTCCGAATGGTCCAGCTCGTTCATCAGGGATTGCTCGTCCTGCATCTTTCCCATGAGTTCCCAGTGCTTGCGGCGCACGTCGTTCTCTATCTTGGCGATTTTTCCGCGCTGCTCTGCGGTGAGATTCAGATCGGCTCTCGAGCCGTAGCCCATCATGCCGGGACCCATGCCGTAACCAGCGCCGTACCCGCCCATCATGCCGGGTCCCATTCCGTAGTCAGCGCCGTACCCGCCCATCATGCCGGGTCCCATGCCGTACCCAGCGCCGTACCCGCCCATCATGCCGGGTCCCATGCCGTGGCCGTAGGCACCTTGCTCGGGGTCGGCAAGTGCGCTCGCGCCGACTACCGCTCCGCCAATCAATATTGCAGCGCCCAAGGTGCTGCGAAGGCTCATGCGTTTCATGGTTCAACTCCATTGAAGGTTAAGAATGGTGGCAATGCTGTCCCTGCCGTCTGCATATCCAGGGCCGGCCCGAACCATGTGGACATGACCACTTGCTTCTGCATGACGATGAAGGCGACGGCTCCGACAACGACGACAAGCAACATCGCCACCGATAAGCTGCCGTATCCGCCCATCCAGCCGACACCGAAGCCGTCCATCATCACGGGCCCATATGCGCCTTGCCCCGCTGCGGCGCAAAGTGCGGTACGTGACAAGTGCTTCCTGGGATTGCGATCTGGTCATGTTTGGAGACTAGAACCCGCTGGACAAGGAGTCCGCAGGGCATGGACGCGACTGCCCGTAGGAGGCGGCCTCTCACAGTGATCGACGCGAGGCGCCTCTGCGCCTGCTGCTGCCTGCAATTCGGCGCCTGGATCTCGCCCAGTGTGGTGCCGCGCGAGGCGGCATGTCGCTGGCGCCGACCGGCCGATCGGGGCCGGTAGTCCCGGTGGCCTGCGGACCTTTGAGCGGCCTTCGACGCCGCGTGACGCTGGCAGCGATTGAGCTGCCGCCCTCAAAGTCGCGTTGCACCGCGCCGGCGACGCGCTACGTCTGTAGTACCTTGCCGGTCTTCGCTGTCGAGAGGTCCCTGGCGCCTGAATGACCGGAATGTGGCCGAGACCATGAGTTCAGGTTGCGGACGCGAAAGTCCGGACGGTCTGTCGGCGCTACCGCGGGCTCGCACCGGTGCCGGGCAGTTCCTGGCCGGCCGCGGACGCGGTCAGGTCGTACTGGGCGGATCGGCGCTCCAGCCGGCGCGCGCCTGCCGCTCGGTGGACTGCTGGCGCTCGATCGCGAACAGCTCCTCGAGCTGCTGGCGACCCTGCTTGGCTGCGGCGATCAGCCGGGCCTCGTCCTTCCTGTGCGGCGCGATGGCGGCGAGCTGGGCGACGTTGTGGCGGCGAAAGCGCAAGGCGAGGTTTCGCGCCTGGTGCGGCTGCCAGCCGAGCAGCTCGAGCGTGCTGCGCGCCGTCATCAGCGCGGAGTCGAGCGTCTCGCGTTCGATCAGCGTCACGCCGAGCTCGTACAGCTCGTAGTAGTGCTGGACGTTGCGGGCGCGCGCGACGACCGTCACGTTCGGGAAGTTCTCGCGGACCATCTTCGCGCACTCGACGCTTTGCTGCAGGTCGTCGATGGCGACGACGACGACGCGCGCCTTGTCGGCGCCGGCGGTGCGCATCAGGTCGAGGCGGGTCGCGTCGCCGTAGTGGACGCGCCAGCCGAACTTGCGCAAGGCCTCGATCGCCTCGGCGTCGTGGTCGAGCACCGTCGGCTTGACGCCGTTGGCGTAGAGCATGCGGCCGACGATCTGCCCGTAGCGGCCGAAGCCGGCGATGACCACCGGCTCGTGCTGCGGCTCGCGCAGCTCCTCGACGTCGCCGCGCCGCTTCGAACCGGCGAGAAACGGGATCCACCAGCGGTCGGCGGCGAACAGGAGCAGCGGCGTCAGCAGCATCGAGATCGCGACGGCGGCGACGAGGAACGACGAGACCGGGGCCGCGATCACGCCGGCCTGCGCCGCGGCCTGGAAGACGACGAAGCCGAACTCGCCGCCCTGGGCGAGAAGGATGATGAAGACCGGGCGCTCGAGCCTGGGAATCGGCATCGCCCGCGCCATCGCCCACAGGGCCAGCGCCTTGACGGCCAGGAAGGCGACGACGACGCCGGCGATCGGCCCCGGCTGCTGCCGCACGACGGCGAAATCGATGCTCATTCCGACGGCGATGAAGAAGAGGCCGAGAAGCAGCCCCTTGAACGGCTCGATGTCGGTCTCGAGCTCGCGCCGGTATTCGCTTTCGGCGAGCAGCACGCCGGCGAGGAAGGCGCCGAGCGCCATCGACAGGCCGACCACGTTCATCAAGGCCGCCGTGGCGACGACGAGGAGGAGCGACGCGGCGGTGAAGATCTCGGGCGTCTCGCTCATCGCGATCCAGCGCAGCATCGGCCGCAGCAGGAGGCGGCCGCCGAGGATGATCGCGGCGATCGTGCCGATCGCCTTGGCGGCGTCGAGCCAGCCGCCGCCTGCGCCTTCATGGCCGTGGGCGATCGCGAGAAAGGGAATCAGGGCGAGAATCGGGATCGCCGCGACGTCCTGCAGCAGCGAGACGCTCAGGATGTTCTCGCCCGAGGTCGTCGCCAGCATGTTGCGCTCGGCGAGGACGCCCAGGCCGATCGCCGTCGACGACATCGCCAGCCCGATCGCGGCGACGACGGCGAGGCGCCAGTCGATGCCGAGGGCGAGCGCGGCGGCGGCGAGCAGCGCTGCCGAGCCGAAGAGCTGGACGTTGCCCCAGCCGAAGATGGGCTTGCGCAGCGCCCAGAGCCGCTGCGGCTCGAGCTCGAGGCCGACCAGAAACAACATCAGGACGACGCCGAACTCCGCGAAGCGCAGGATGTCCTGCGGGTCGGTGACGAACCCGAAGACCCAGGGTCCGATCAGGATCCCGGCGCCGAGGTAGCCGATGATCGAGCCGAGGCCGAGGAAGCGGGCGACCGGAACCGCGAGCACCGCGGCGCCGAGATAGACGAGCAGGCTCGTGAGCCAGGTGCCGTGTTCCACTGCAGTTTCCTCGGGCGGATAGGTTCTTAGACTTCTTCCATCACGTTTTCGATCGGCCGTGCCGTGAGTGGCACCTCGCAGGCGACGCCTTCGCCGAGCCCTTCGAGCTCGGGCCACTGCGGGTACTCGGCGAGGCGCTTCGCGTAGATCGCGGCATGCTCGGCGATCTGCGCCTCGCTCGCCTTGTGCGCGCCGTGCAGCATGAACGGAGGCAGGAAGCGCATCCCGCACAGCGCTGCCGTCTGCTCGTACGGCGGCAGGAAGGCGTCGAAGGCGTAACGGTTGTAGCTGTCGGGGCGATACGATTCCTCGGGTCCGCCGGTCGAGGCGACGAGCCAGAGGTCCTTGCCGCGCAGCGCCGTTCCGCCCGGACCGTAGGCCCAGCCGAAGCTCAGGACGTCGTCGACCCAGAGCTTGAGCAGCGGCGGCATGCCGTACCAGTGGATCGGCTGCTGCCAGACGACGAGGCGCGCCGCGGCGAGCGCCGCCTGCTCGACCTGGACGTCGACGAGGTAGTCGGGATACAGCGCGTACAGGTCGCGCACCTCGACGCGGCCGGCCCGGCTGCTCGCCTGCAGCTCTCGGGCCGAGCCCATCAGGCGCCGGTTGGCGCGCGACTGCTCGATCTCGGGATGGGCGACGAGGACGAGGATCTCGGCGCCGCTGGAAGCGGAGGGTCCGGAAGGCGCAAGGGTGTCGCTCATGACGTCGTTGCAGTTCGATCTCGCTGGTAACTCGGGATGGCGCGTGGACGCCGGTCGCCGCTAACATAACCGCAAATCAGAACGGAGGGTCGCATGCCGGTGATAGTCGTCGCCAACCCGAAGGGTGGCGTGGGCAAGACGACGCTGGCGACCAACCTCGCCGGCTACCTCGCTTCGCGCGGCCGCGCCGTGATGCTCGGCGATGTCGACCGGCAGCAGTCGTCGCGCACCTGGCTTGATCACCGCCCTGCCGGTCTGCCGAAGATCAGCGCCTGGGAGACGACGCAGGGCGACGTCGTCCGCCCGCCGAAGGGAACGACGCACGTGGTTCTCGACACGCCGGCCGGCCTGCACGGAAAGCGTCTCGACGAAGTGATGAAGCTCGCCGACAAGGT
>DATMGW010000132.1:0-4796 GCA_035555295.1 Caldimonas sp. | reverse complement strand
AGCGCCGCCTGCTGCAACAGTCCGACGCCGATCACGGCGTACCCGCCACGACAGATTCGCAGCGCCTCGGCACCTGCCGCGTCGTGGGCGAGCGACGGCCGCAGCATGGCCGCGCCCACCAGTGCGCCAGCGCCGCAGATGGCGAACGAGCTCAGGACGTCGAGTTGCAGCAAGGGCGCAGGGAAGGCATCCCAACGGGGATCGGCCTTGCCGGGTCGAACTTGAGGCCGACTCAGGTAGGTGCACGGACAGGTCGAAATTGCCTTGCGACCCTGCCTTCGTGCAACAAGTGTCATTTCCAGCGCAGCGTTGCGACCATTTGAGTAAGAACTCGACAAATTTCGCCGCAACCGTCCGGTCCCCGACGGTACCTTCCGAAAGAACGGCAATGAAGGGTTTCAAAGGGAGGAGAAAGAATGGAAGGAGCGTAGCCTTCTCACGGCTGACGAAGAGCTCTTTCACAGGTGAACTCGGATGGATGTTGCCCAAGCAGCAAACCGGCTTCGATCGCTGGCTTCGGATAACGCGAAACGTTCGAAGACCGCGGTTCTGCGCGAAGTCTTCATGGATATCGAGGTAGCCATTCAAGCCGGGGTTTCGCAGGGGGTCATTGTTGAAGAGCTTCGTACTCTCGGACTTGACATCAACCAGGGTTCCTTCCGAAGCGCGTTGCGACGGCTGAGAGCCGGACATTCGAGTCGGAACCCCGGCTGGTCGAGAACCTCGCAGTCCCCCGATTTCGCGCTTTCTTCCTACTACGCAGAATTTCCCCCGTCCGTCTGTACGACCTCGGCGGGCTCCATCTATGACGCAGGAGCTTTGTGCAGGCTTATTCGTGCGTCGGGCTCTCAGCCAGAAGAAGCACCGACCGCGCTATCCGAGTAACGAATGACAATCGCGGCAGCAAGCGAGCCGCGTTGAAAGCAGCATCCACCCCGCGAACCGCCCTGGTCATCGGCGCCGGACACAACGGCCTGGTCTGCGCCTTCTACCTGGCGCGTGCGGGCTTCGCGGTCACCGTGCTCGAGCGCCGCGACACGGTCGGCGGCGCCGCGGTCACCGAGGAGTTCCATCCGGGCTTTCGCAACTCGGTGGCCAGCTACACGGTCAGCCTCCTGGCGCCGAAAGTGATCGCCGACATGGGGCTGCACGAGCGGGGCTTGCGCATCCTGGAGCGGCCGATCGCGAACTTCCTGCCGCTCGACGACGGCCGCTACCTGAAGGTGGGCGGCGGCCTGGCGCCGACGCAGGCCGAGTTCGCGAAGTTCTCGACGCGCGACGCCGAGCGCCTGCCGGCCTACTACGAGATGCTCGACGGCATCGGCGACCTGTTGCGCGAACTGTCGCTGCAGACCCCGCCCGACCTCGGCGCGCTGCTGCGCTCGGGCACGCGAGGCCTGCGCCAGGCGCGCACCTTCTCGAAGCTGTCGATCGAGCAGCGGCGCGACCTGCTCGATCTGTTCAGCGAGAGCGCGGCCGATTTCCTGGGCGGCTGGTTCGAGGCCGAGCCGGTGCTCGCCGCCTTCGCATTCGACAGCGTCGTCGGCAATCTGGCGAGCCCCTGTACACCGGGCTCGGCCTACGTGCTGTTGCACCACACCTTCGGCGGCGTCAACGGCAAGAAGGGCCAATGGGGGCACGCGGTCGGCGGCATGGGCGCGATCACGCAGGCGATGGCGCAGGCTTGCCGCGACGCCGGGGTGACGATCGAGCTCGAGACACCGGTCGAGCGACTGCTGGTCGACGCCGGACGCATTCGCGGAGTGCGCCTGGCCGACGGCAGCGAACGCCTGGCCGGCGTGGTCGCCGCCAACGTCAATCCGAAGTTGCTGTTCGGCCAACTGACCGCGCCGGAAGACCTGCCGGCGGCGTTTCGCGCCCGCATGGAGCGCTATCGCTGCGAGTCGGGCACCTTCCGCATGAACGTCGCGCTGTCCGAACTGCCGCGCTTCGCCAGCCTGCCCGAGGCCGGCGAACACCTCGCCAGCGGCATCGTCATGGCGCCGTCGATGGCCTACATGGACCGCGCCTGGCGCGATGCCGTCGAGCACGGCTGGTCGCGCCTGCCCGTCGTCGAGATGCTGATCCCGAGCACCGTCGACGACACGCTGGCGCCCCGCGGCGCGCACGTGGCGAGCCTGTTCTGCCAGCACTTCCGCTACGCCCTGCCCGGAGGCCGGGACTGGGACGATGCGCGCGACGAAGCCGCCGACCTCGTCATCGACACCGTCGAGCGCTTCGCTCCCGGCTTCAGGCGCTCGGTCGTCGGCCGCGTCGCGCTGTCGCCGCTGGACCTCGAGCGCAAGTTCGGACTGGTCGGCGGCGACATCATGCATGGCCAGATGTCGCTCGACCAGCTCTGGGCGGCGCGGCCGATGCTCGGCCACGGCGACTACCGCACACCCATCGCCGGCCTCTACATGTGCGGCGCCGGTACCCACCCGGGCGGCGGCGTCAGCGGCATGCCGGGCCACAACGCGGCGCGCGAGATCGGGCGCGACAGCAGCCGGCTGCAGGCGCTGAAGCTGGCGCTCGCCGGTCGCTAGCGCCGCGCTACGCGAGCTCCTGGCTGCGCCGCCTTTCCGATAGTCTCCCGACTTGAATCGAGGGGGCCTGTCAGTCATGAGCTTTTCCTATGTCGGCGTCGAAGACGCGATCGCCCGCGACGGGTTGCGCATGGTCGTCGTCGGCGGCGTGCCGAGCCCGTGGGGCGAGGCGGCCAAGGGCATCTTCCACATCAAGGGTATCGACTGGGTCGCGGTGCGCCTGGTCTACGACAGCGAGCCGCTCAAGGCGTGGGCCGGGCAGCGCAGCGGCCCGGTCGCGGTGTACGACCGCGAAGCACCCCGCGCCGGCTGGAAAGAGATCCTCGAGCTCGCCGAGCGGCTCGCGCCGATGCCGGCGCTGCTGCCTGGAGAGCCGCATGAACGCGACCTCGTCCTCGACCTTGCGCAAGGGATCTGCGGCGAGACCGGCCTGAGCTGGACGCGCCGCCTGCAACTCGTCGACGCGGGACTGCACGGCGCCGGTGGCTTTCCCGCTCGCGTCGCCGGGTACCTTGCCAAGAAGTACGGGCACAGCGCGGAGGCGGGCGTCGCCGCCGGGCCGCGCGTCGTCGGCATGCTGGGCGAGCTGGCGTCGCGGCTGAAAGCGCAGCACGCGGCGGGAAGCGGGTACGTCGTCGGCGACGCACTGACCGCGGCCGACGTCTACGCCGCGACCGCGATGGCGCTGTTTCGGCCGCTGCCGCAAGCGCAGTGCACGATGGATCCGGTGACCCGGGCGGTGCTCGAGACGCTCGACGCGCCGACTGCTGCGGCGCTCGACCCGGTGCTCCTGGCGCACCGCGACATGATGTACGCCAGGCACCTGGAGCTGCCGCTGTCGCTCTAACGGGGGTCGGCCGACGACCCCTGGGCAGGCTACATTCCGGCCCTGCGCACCCACCGAGGAGTCGCGACATGAGGATCGAGGCGCCGGCCCGTCCGGCGCGAGCCCTGGTGCAGGTACCGTTCTTGCCTCCCAGGACCGGGTGACGACCCGCCGGAGTCGCAGATGGCACCGATCACCGCCGCTCGCTGGGCCGAACTGTCGCCGCGCATCGACGAGCTGCTGACGCTGCCGCCGCTCGAGCGGTTCCGCCGCCTCGACGAGCTGGCGGCGAACGACCCGGGCACGGCGGGCGAGCTGCGCGAGCTGCTGGCGGCGCGCGACGGTGCGAGCCGCCATGCCTTCCTGGGCGGCGTCGCCGACGAGGCGCTGCTGCCCGCGCGCGTCGTCGTGGGCGAGCGGCTCGGTGCCTGGGAGCTGGTCGAGCCGATCGGTGAAGGCGGCATGGGGTCGGTCTGGCGCGCCCGCCGCTCCGACGGCCGCTTCGAAGGTGAGGCGGCGATCAAGCTGCTGCGCACGGGGCTGTTCGACGCCGCGTCGCAGGAGCGCTTCCGGCGCGAGGGGGCGATCCTGGCGCGCCTGCGCCACCCGGGAATCGCGCAGCTGCTCGACGCCGGCGTCACCGAGCACGGGCAGCCGTATCTGGTGCTCGAGCTCGTTCGCGGCGAGCGCATCGACCACTGGTGCGACTCGCACGGGCTCGAGGTGCGCCGGCGCGTTGAGCTCTTCTGCGAGGTTCTCGACGCCGTCGCGGCGGCGCACAGCCAGCTCGTGATCCACCGCGACCTCAAGCCGTCGAACATCCTGGTCGACGAGGCCGGCCGCGTGAAGCTGCTCGACTTCGGCATCGCGCGGTTGCTCGGCGACGAAGCAGGCCCCGGGCTCACGCGCGAGGGAGCGTTCGCGCTCACGCCGGAATACGCCGCCCCCGAACAGTTCGATGGCGGCGTGCTGAGCATGGCGACCGACGTGTACGCGCTCGGCGTCGTGCTGTTCGAGCTGCTGACGGGGGCGAACCCGCGCGGCGTGCGTGCCGGCGACGCGCCGCTGGCGCACCTGCGCGCGGCGCTCGAGGGCACGCCTTCGCGCGCCAGCGCCGTGGGCCCGCCGGATCGGCGCCGGGCGCTGGGCGGCGACCTCGACAACGTGCTCGCCAAGGCCCTGCGCAAGGAGCCGGCAGCGCGTTACGCCACGGCGTCGGCCTTTGCCGACGACCTGCGCGCGCATCTCGCGCATCGCCCGGTCGCGGCGCGCCCCGATGCACTGGCATACCGGCTCTCGAAGTTCGTGCAGCGGAACCGGCTCGGCGTCGCCCTGGCTGCTGCTGCTGCAGCGGTTGCCGTGCTCGGCGTCGCCAGCACGTTGTGGCAAGCGGAGCGCACGGCCGAGGAGGCGGCTCGCGCCCG
>DATMGW010000131.1:0-3440 GCA_035555295.1 Caldimonas sp. | reverse complement strand
GGGCGCCATCGTCGCGACGACGTTGCCGCCGATGTTGAGGGCGCCCATGCACTTGACCAGCACGCCGGTCAGGGCCAGCGTCGGCGGCCCGGCCGTGCCGGTCGCCGAGATGCTGCCGCACGAGGTGTTGTTGGTGACGTCGAAGACGATGCCATTGACGGTCGATGAGCCGGCCACCGTCAGCACCAGGCCGTCGACGATCGAGGCGGCGCCGGCATGCGTCGCCTTCAACGCCACGCCGTCGGCGATCGTCACGCCGTTGCCCTGCGTTGCCGGCGCGTAGTTGCCGTCGGCGAGATAGACGGTCGTCCCGGCTGTCGCGCCGGTCATCGCCTTGCCGATCGTCTTGCACGGCGCGGCGGAGCTGCAGTCGTTCTGGTCGGAGCCGGCCGCGACGTCGACGAAGCGGTCGACGATTGCCGCGACCGTGACGGTGGCGCCCTTCGTCGCCGTGCCGCCCGCGTTGGTCGCCGTGAGCGTGAAGGGCGTCGTCGTCGCGACGTTGACGACGACGCTGCCGTCGCCGGTGACCCCGCCGACGCCGTTGTCGATCGCCAGCGTGGCCGCGCCGCTCGTCGACCAAGCGAGCGTGACGCTGCCGCCCCCCGGAGGCAACGACGACGGCGTCGCGGTGAAGCTGGCGATAGTCGGCGCCGGCGTCGGCACGACGGTGACCGTGCGCGACGCGGTGCCGGTGCCGGAAGAGTTGGTGCCGGTCAGCGTGAACGTCGTGGTCGACGTGACGTGAACGACCGCGCTCGTCTTGCCGGTCACGTCGCCGACGCCGTGGTCGATGACGAGCGTGTCGGAGAAGTTCGCCGACTCCGGGCCGGGCGTCGTCCAGCTCAGCGTCACGTCGCCGCCGCCGACGGGCAGCGACGCCGGGCTGGCGCTGAAGCTCGTGATGGCCGGCGTGGTCGCGTTGAACGGCTGCGCGATCGTCGTGCGGTTGCCCCCTGCGTCGTAGGCGGTCGCCGAGTAGGAATGATGGTCGGCGTAGAGCTGGTCCGGCGACATCGGCGCCGATTCCCAGATGTAGGGTGGCGCCGTGAAGGTCGCCACGGTGGTCTTGAGGTCGGCGAAGGTGTTCAGGAACTTGAGGTTGACGCTGACGATCGCCTCTTCGACGATCGCGACCTTCGTTACGCCGACGTTGTCGCTAGCCGTCGCTTCGAGATGCACCTTCACCATGCCGTTGCCGGCGGGAAGTACCGTGCTGCTCAGCTGGATCGCCGGCGGCGTGCCGTCGTTGAACAGGGCCAGGATCTGCGGGCCCATCGACGGCAGGAGGACGGGCTGCGCGGCCGGCCCAAGGATCGCGGTCTTTACCGCCAGCGAGACGACGTTGACGACCGGGTCGGACTTGGGCGCGCACATCGTGATGAAGCCCTGCCCGGAGCCGGGCGGGAAGGTGTTCTGGTTCTGGTCGGTGAAGTAGCTCGGGATCTCCCAGTGGTCGTTGAAGCGGAAGCCCCAGTTCGGCGGGCACGGCGGGTTGCTCAGGTCGCCCGCGGTGTAGACATTGGTGTCGAAGGCGCAGACGAAGATGTCCTGCGGCGTCGCAGGTACATCGTTGCCGGGGCCGTAGGCGACGAAGGAGTAGTTGCTGGGATGCGTCGGATCGTTGACCTGCAGGTAGCAGGCGATGAATCCGGCCGCGGGGACGATGGCCTGAGCCTTCTTGCGGTCGCCGCGGGTCGAAGCGGCCGCACCGCTCGCGGGCAACGCAATGCTGAACGCGGCCGGTGTGGCGAGCGCCATCTCGGGCGCGTCGATCTTGTAGGCGGTGCCGGCGATGATCTGCGGGTCGTCGGCGTAGCCGTCGGCTGGCGTCGCCGGCCTCAGGCCGATGCTGATCGTCGTGCCGAGCGCGCCGGGTGGCACGACCAGCGTCGCCTTGCCGTCGGCCGAGGTGACGGTCCCGCCGGCGGGGCCGACCGCGGTTCCGGCCGGCGGTGGCGTCGTCGAGGCGTCACTGCCTCCGCCGCCGCAGGCACAGAGAAGGACCGCGATCAGGGTCGCGGCGACAAGCGTCGAGCCGCTTCGCACGGTGGGATTGCGCATGGAAGGCCTCCTCGTACCGCGTCGATTGCGCGGCACCTGGAGTCAAAGACGCAAACGGAGCATGGAAAGGATCAGGGAGTCAGGAGCCGCAGTGCAGCGACCGGCCGGCGTGCAGCCGGATCCACGGCGGCGTCTTGTAGAGCAGCACGCCGACCAGCCCCCGGGGAACATGGAGTTCAGGCCGGCGTTCGACGTCCTCAAGGGCCGCAGCGGTGTAGCGTCTCGCCGGCCTTGAGCTTGGTCAGCTCGTCGCGCGTCGTGTTCACCATGCGCGCGACCGCTCGATCGTCCGGATGGTCCCGACGCATCGCTGCCTCGATGGCCGCGAAACGGCTCTCGGAGTCGTCTGCCCGCCCTAGCAGCCGATAGGCCACGGCGAGCTCGAGATCAGCAAGCAGCACGTTCTGGTTCACAGGGCCGAGGTGGCGCCGCAGGTTGTCGCGCGCCTCCTCGAGGATGGGCAAGGCTTCGCCGGGATGGTTGGTCTTCAGGAGGAGCTGTCCGCGCAACAGGTTGGCGGTGTCGATGAAGAGATTGTCGGCGCCGTAGCGCTTCACGGTTCGCCGGTAGAGCTCTTCGGCCGCGGCGACGGCCTCGGCTGGTTCGCCGTAGCGGCAGGCCTCGCTCGGCAGCGAGACCAGGCTTTCGAGGAGCTCGTCGTCGTCGGGATAGCGCGCGCGCAACAGCTCGATTGCGCGGCGCAGCGGATGCGCGTGCCATTCGGGCTTGGCATCGGCGATCATGACGACGATGCCCTGCCAGCGCAACAGGCTCGCGCGGGCGAGCGACGTGTCGTCGCCGGCGCGGTCGAGCAGCGCTTGCGTCTGGTCCAGGACCTTTTGGGCCTCGGGCATCTCCCCGGCAATGACGAGGGAGCTCGCCACAGCGACCTGGGCCGGCGCGACCCGCGGGTCGGTCGGACCGAACGCGGCGCGAGCGGCGTCGAGACGCTGTCGCGCCAGGGCAAGGGCCTGCTTCGGATCGAATGCGTCCGAGTAGAGCTCCTCGATGACCCCGAATATTTCGTCACGGATCTCGGGCTCGCTCGCGAACGACTTGCCGATCCGCTCAGCGCCGGCCGCAACCATGTCGTTGACGGTCGCCTCGCGCACTTGCACGCCGCCGCTCTGCACGGAGGTGCGCGCCTGCTGGAACATGTCGAGCAGAAAGCGTTTGACGGCGACCGCGCGGGCCGCCTCGCGCTCGGCTTCGCGTTGCTTCACGAGCGTGCCGCCGAGGCCGGCGACCACAGCGAGGACGACGAGCGCGGTCGCGCCGACACCGAACGCATGCCGCTGCAGGTAGCGACGGCTCCGGTAGCCGACGCTGTCGGGCCGTGCCGCGATCGGCCGCCGCTCGAGGACGCGCTGCAGGTC
>DATMGW010000130.1:0-2988 GCA_035555295.1 Caldimonas sp. | reverse complement strand
TGCCCAGCTCTGCCTGGCGCCGCCCGACGTCGGCGGCGTCGTCGAATCGGTGGTGGCCGGCGGCGAGTACGCCGACGATGCCGTCCTCTGCGTCCTGCGTCAGGGCGACGGCCGGCGGCGCGAGCTGGCGATGAGCCACGTCTGGCCGGTGCGGGTGCCCCGGCCGGTGGCCCGGCGCCTGCCGACGCAGACGCCGCTCGTCACCGGCCAGCGCATCCTCGACTGCCTGTTCCCGGTGGCCCAGGGCGGCAAGGCGGCGATCCCCGGCGGCTTCGGCACCGGCAAGACGGTGCTGCTCGAAGCGCTCGCCAAGGGATGCAACGCCGACGTGATCGTCTATCTCGGCTGCGGTGAACGTGGCAACGAGATGGCCGGCGTGCTCGACGAATTCCCGCGCCTCACCGATCCGCGCACCGACCGCCCGCTGATGGAACGCACCGTGATCATCGCCAACACCTCGAACATGCCGGTGGCGGCGCGCGAGGCGAGCATCTATTGCGCGATCACGGTCGCCGAATACTTCCGCGACCAGGGGCTGCACGTCGCGTTGATGGCCGACTCGACCAGCCGCTGGGCCGAGGCCTTGCGCGAGGTGTCGGGGCGCTTCGGCGAACTGCCGGGCGAGGGCGGCTATCCGGCCTACCTGTCGAGCCGGCTCGCCGACTTCTACGAGCGCGCGGCGCTGGTCGAGACCCTGGCCGGCAGCACCGGCTCGGTGACGGTGATGGGCGCGATCAGCCCACCCTCGGGCGATTTCTCCGAGCCCGTGACGAGCCACACCAAGCGCTACGTCAAGGCCTTCTGGGCGCTTGACGTCAAGCGGGCGCAGGCGCGCTTCTACCCGGCGATCCATCCGCTCCAGTCGTACGCCGAAGACGCCGGCGAGTTCGCACCGTGGTGGGCGGCGCAGGGCAACGGGCAGTGGCTCGTCCTGCGCCGGCGCTTCCTCACGCTGCTCGACGAGCAGGCCCAGCTCGAACGCATGGCACGCATCATCGGCAAGGACGCGCTGCCGGCGCGCCAGCAGCTCACCCTGCTGTGCGCCGAGCTCATCAACGAAGCGTTCCTGCGCCAGTCGGCGTTCTCCGAGATCGATCGCGTCTGCAGCCCGGCGCGGCAGAGCGCGATGATGCGATTGCTCGGCCGCTTCATCGACCTCGCCGAAACGGCGCTAGCCGCCGGCGTCGAGACCGAGCGCATTGCCGCGCTGGCCTGCCTGCGCGCCCTGCAGCGGATGGGCGAGGAGATCGGCGACGACCAGTTGCCGCGCCTGGCCGAGCTCGAGGCGCGCGTCGAGCGCGAATTCGCGCAGCTCGCCCCGGCCATGGAGGCCCACGATGCGGCTCACGGTTGAAGGTGCTGCGACGCGGCTCGAAGGGCCGCTGCTGTTCCTGCGCCGCACGCTCGACGTCGGCCTGCACGACGCGGTCGAAGTGCGCGGCAGCGACGGCCGGCCGCGCCTCGGCCGGATCGCCGCGATCGACGAACAGTTCATGACCATCGAGGTCCTCGAGTCGACCTCGGGCATGGCGCTTGAGAGCAGCGTCGTTCGCTTCCTCGGCGAGCCGCTCGCCTTCGGCCTCGGCCCGGGAATCCTCGGCCGCGTCTTCAACGGAGTGGGGCAGGTGATCGACGGCGGTCCGCCGGTCGCTGCGCACCGGCACATGCCGATCGACGGCCTGCCGATGAATCCGGTCGCGCGCGCGTCGCCGCGCGACTTCATCGAGACAGGCATCACCACGCTCGACCTGCTGAACAGCCTGGTGCGCGGACAGAAGCTGCCGTTGTTCTCGGGCGGTGGCTTGCCGCACGATCGCCTCGCCGTGGAGATCGCCGGCCATGCACGCCTGCGTCCGAAAGACCAGTCGGGTCGCCTCGCGGCGCCCACGACCAAGGGCGACCGGTCGTCGCCGTCGCCCGGCGGCGCAGAGGACTTCGTCATCGTCTTCGCCGGGATCGGCGTGCCCCACGACAGCGCCGAGTACTTCCGGCGCAGCCTCGAGCAGCGCGGCGCGCTCGAGCGCACGGCGCTGTTCCTCAACCTGGCGAGCGACTCGAGCACGCAGCGCCTGCTGACGCCGCGCTTCGCCCTCAGCGCCGCCGAGTACCTGGCCTTCGAGCTGGGCCGGCACGTGCTCGTCATCCTCACCGACATGACCAATTACTGCGAGGCGCTGCGCGAGGTGTCGTCGAGCAAGGGCGAGATCCCGAGCCGCAAGGGCTTTCCCGGCTACCTGTACTCGGACCTGGCGACGCTGTTCGAGCGCGCCGGCTGCCTGCGCGGGGCAAAAGGAACGTTGACGCAGCTGTCGATCCTGACGATGCCCGCCGACGACATCGGCCACCCGATCCCCGACCTCACGGGCTATATCACCGAGGGCCAGATCGTGCTGTCGCGCGACCTCGATCGGCGCGGCATCTATCCGCCCGTGAACGTGCTGCCGAGCCTGTCGCGGCTGATGAAGGACGGCATCGGCGCGAAGTACACCGACCCCGACCACCCGGCGCTGGCGAGCCAGCTCTATGCGGCGTACGCGCGCGCGGCACAGGTGCGCGTCCTCGCCAGCGTGGTCGGCGTCGAGGGCCTGGTCGATGCCGATCGAAGGTATCTCGCCTTCGGCACGGCGTTCGAGCAGACCCTCGTCAACCAGAGCGAGGCGCGCACGCTGGAGCAGAGCATGGCGATCGGCTGGACCTTGCTCGCCGACTTGCCGAAGAACGAGCTGACGCGCCTGTCCGATGCGCAGATCGCCGCCCACATCGAGGCCCGCCCGTGAGCGACGCCAACCCGACCCGCAGCGCCGTCATCGAGATGAAGGACGAGCGCCGTGCGATGCACGAGGGCTACGTCTTTCTCGACGAGAAATGCCTGCTGCTGGCCGGCGAGATCCTGCGCGAGCTCGAGCGCTACGGCCCGCTGCGGCGCGACTTCATCGCGCTTCACGACGCTGCGCTGAAGGCCTTGCGGGAGGCGGTGCTGCGTCATGG
>DATMGW010000129.1:0-6189 GCA_035555295.1 Caldimonas sp. | reverse complement strand
CCCCACGGCGACGCCGAGCAGCGCCGTCGGGAACTCCATCAGCTGCGACGCGTACTGCAGCCACGAGACGGCGCCGACGCCCTGGTGCGAGGCGATCTGGGTGTTGATGAGGACCGAGATCTGCGCCACCGACACGCCGAGCAGCGCCGGTGCCATCTGACGCATGACGCGGCGGACTCCGGGATGGCGCCAGGCGGCGCCAAGCGCCTGCCAGCCGAGGGCGATGCGCGGCAGGCAGCCGGCACGCGCCAGCGCCGGAACCTGCGCCGCGAGCTGCAGCAGGCCGCCCGCCATGACGCCGGCAGCGAGCGCGTAGATCGATGGCCAGCCCCGGGCCTCGAAGCGCGGCGCGAGCAGCCACGCGGCGCCGATCATCGCCACGTTGAGCAGCACCGGCGTCGCCGCCGGAATGGCGAAGCGCTTCCACGTGTTGAGCACGCCGGCCGAGAGCGAAACGAGCGAGATGAAGCCGATGTACGGGAACATCACCCGCGTCATGAAGACGGCCTCGTCGAAGCGGGCCAGCCCCGAGGCCATCAGCCAGACGATGACCGGCGAGGCGACGACGCCGATCACGCAGGTCAGGAGCAGCGCGTAGAAGAGGACGGTGGCGACGGCGTCGACCATCCGCTGCGTCGCCGCGTCGCCCTCGCTGGCGCGCAGATGGGCCAGCGTCGGAACGAACGCCTGTGAGAAGGCACCTTCGCCGAACAGGCGGCGCAGCAGGTTCGGAATGCGAAAGGCGACGTAGAAGGCGTCGAGCGAGGCGCCGGCGCCGAAGGTCGAGGCGATGACCACGTCGCGCGCCAGCCCGGTCACCCGCGACGCCAGCGTGAACAGCGAGATCGTCGACGCCGCACGGAGCAAATTCATGGACGCGAATGCTATACTCGTAGTCTTTGCCAGAGTCCTGCAAGCTCCCTGTCACCTGCCATGGCCACCGCCACCAAAACCAAGAAGAAGACCGTCCGAATCGCCTCGGGCCTCAAGCGCGTCCGCCAGGACGTCAAGCTCAACGCCGCCAACACGGCAATGCGATCGCACTTTCGCACCGTCATCAAGAACGTGCAGAAGGCCATCGATTCGGGTGACAAGACCAAGGCCGCCGAGCTCTTCAAGGCAGCGCAGCCGGTCATCGATTCGGTCGCCGACAAGGGCCTCTTCCACAAGAACAAGGCGGCCCGGCACAAGAGCCGGCTCGCCGCGAAGGTGAAGACGCTGGCTGCGGCCTGAGCTTCACCGCCGCCGTCGCCCCAGGGCCCGCAGCTGCGGGCCTTCTTCATTCCGGCGCCGGGACGACGACAAGATCGTTGTCGCGAGCGAAGTTCATGACGAAATCCCAGGCCATGGGCTCGAGCTCGCGCAGCGCTTCGTTGACGAGCACGCCGCGGACGCCGCCGATGAAGCGCGGCACGCAATACGGCGAATAGCCGATGAACGCGCCGCGGCCGGCGCTGGCGCCGTCGGGGCGAAAGCACGACATCGTTCCGGCCAGCCGCTCGGCCCAGTCGCTAGGCCGAAAGGCCTTGCCGTCTCGGGTCACGCCCTGGATGAAGAGTTCTTGAAGCTCGGCCACGCGCCGGGTTGCGAAAGGGTGGACGCCGATTGTCGCCGCGACCGCGACCCGCTGCTGCGCCGCAGCATCGCGAGCGCGTGGACGAATGCCGGCCTTTAGAATCTCCGCCCCTGCGCCCCTTTTGCGAAGCGACACGACATGAACGCGCCCGAGAAGCTTCCCGCCGCGCCCGAGCCGCACGTGATGAAGACCTACGGGCGGCTGCCTGTGGCGCTCTCGCACGGCCGAGGCTGCTGGCTGTGGGACACGGAGGGCCGCAAGTACCTCGATGCCCTCGCCGGCATCGCCGTCAACACGCTGGGCCATGCGCATCCGAAGCTCGTTCCAGCGCTGCAGGAGCAGGTCGGCAAACTGATCCACAGCTCGAACTACTACCTCGTTCCGCTGCAGGAGCAGCTCGCCGCCAAGCTGTGCGAGCTGTCGGGACTGAGCAACGTCTTCTTCTGCAACTCGGGGCTCGAAGCGAACGAGGCGGCGCTGAAGATCGCGCGCAAATACGGCCACGACCGCGGCGTCGAGCGGCCCGAGATCGTCGTCTACGAAGGCGCCTTCCACGGTCGCTCGATCGCCACGCTGTCGGCGACCGGCAACGCGAAGATCCAGGCCGGGTTCGGCCCGCTCGTCGAAGGCTTCGTTCGCGTTCCGCTCAACGACGTCGCCGCGATCGAGAACGTCGCGCGCACCCACCCGAACGTCGTCGCCGTCTTCCTCGAAGTGATCCAGGGCGAAGGCGGGATTCGGCCGACGACCATCGCCTACCTGCAGGAAGTGCGCCGCCTCTGCGACGAGGGCGGCTGGCTTTTGATGCTCGATGAAGTGCAGTGCGGCATGGGCCGGACCGGCAAGTGGTTCGCGCACCAGTGGGCCGGCATCCGCCCCGACGTGATGCCGCTCGCCAAGGGCCTCGGCTCGGGCGTGCCGATCGGCGCGGTCGTCTGCGGGCCGCGCGCCGCCGACGTGATGGGGCCAGGCAACCACGGTTCGACCTTCGGCGGAAATCCGCTCGCCATGCGCGCCGGCGTCGAGACGCTGCGCATCATGGAAGAAGAGCGCTTGCTCGAGAACGCCGCCACCGTCGGCGCCGTGCTGAAGGCGGGTCTCGAGCGCGAGCTGACAGGAACGGCCGGCGTAGTCGAGGTGCGCGGCCAGGGTCTCATGATCGGCATTGAGCTCGACCGCCCGTGTGGCGCGCTTCTCGGCAAAGCCGCCGAGGCGGGCCTCATGATCAGCGTCACGGCGGAGCGCGTCGTGCGCCTCCTTCCCGCACTCATCCTCGAGCGCGAAGAGGCGGAGCAGATCGTCGCCCTGCTCTGCCCGCTGATCAAGGAATTCCTGGGCACGACTGCGGCATGAAGCCCGGCATGGCCCTGATCAAGCACTACCTCCAGTTCAGGGACTTCCGCGCCGAGGAGTACGCCTACCTGTTCGAGCGCACGGCGACGATCAAGAAGCGCTTCAAGAACTACGAGAAGTACACGCCGCTGGTCGACCGCACCCTGGCGATGATCTTCGAGAAGGCCTCGACGCGGACCCGCGTCAGCTTCGAGGCGGGCATGTACCAGATGGGCGGCTCGGTCGTGAACCTCACGACCGGCGACACGCAACTCGGCCGCGCCGAGCCGGTCGAGGACACGGCGCGCGTCATCAGCCGTATGGTCGACATCGTCATGATCCGCACCTTCGAGCAGGCCAAGCTCGAGGCCTTCGCGGCGTATTCGCGCGTTCCCGTCATCAACGGCCTGACCAACGAGTACCACCCGTGCCAGATCCTGGCCGACGTCTTCACCTGCATCGAGCATCGCGGGCCGATGGACGGCAAGATCGTCGCCTGGGTCGGTGACGGCAACAACATGGCGACGACCTGGCTGCAGGCCGCCGACATCCTGGGCTTCACGCTGCACGTCAGCACGCCGGGCGGCTACGAGATTGACCCGATGGCCGTGGGGCTGCGTCGCGACGACTGCCTGAAGACCTTTCGCGACCCGCTCGACGCCTGCCGCAACGCCGACGTCGTGACGACCGACGTCTGGACGAGCATGGGCTACGAAGCCGAGAACGCCGAGCGCAAGGTCGCCTTCGCCGACTGGCGCGTCGACGCCGCGATGATGGCGGCGGCGCGGCGCGACGCGCTCTTCATGCATTGCCTGCCGGCGCATCGCGGCGAAGAGGTCGAAGCCGGGGTCATCGACGGGCCGCAGTCGGTCGTCTGGGACGAAGCCGAGAACCGCCTGCACGTGCAGAAGGCCTTGATGGAGTACCTCGTCCTGGGCCGGATCGGCTGAACTGCGAGGCCCTAGTGTGCTGTCCCGCGAATATCTGACCTATGGACGGGCCGCAACGGGGATGAGGCGCAGGCGCGCAGGGGTTCGACCAGATGGCCCCCTCGTGAGTCCGGCGGCCAGGGCTCAAACCACGCGGTATGGGCCCCGTCCGCCGGCCGAACGGTCATCACCATTTGGGCGAATCCATAGGTCAGATATTTGCGGGACAGCACACTAGCCACCGTGATGAAGCTCGCCCTCGTCGCCGACCTGCATGCGAATCGCGAGGCCATCACGGCAGTGATGGCGCACGCGCGCGATCAGGGCGCCGACCGCTACGCCTTTCTCGGCGACTACGTCGGCTATGGCGCCGATCCCGGGTGGACGGTCGACCTGGTGCGCGAGCACGTCGCGCGCGACGCCTTCGCGGTGCTCGGCAACCACGACGCCGCGGTCGTGCACGGGGCGTTGCCGAGCATGGTGGCCGACGCCCGCGCCGTGATCGAATGGACGCGTGCCCGGCTCGACGCCGAGCAGCTCGCCTTCCTCGCCGCCCTGCCGATGTCGCAGAACGATGACGACACGCTGTTCGTGCACGCCAACGCCTGGGCGCCGGGGAGCTGGGACTACATCCAGAGCCGCGGGGACGCGGTGCGCAGCCTGCAGGCGACCGGCTGCCGCCTGACGATCTGCGGCCACGTGCATGTGCCCATGCTGTACCACCTGACGGCGACCGGCAAGGCCGGCGATTTCGCGCCGATGCCCGGGGTGGCCATCCCGCTGTCGGAACAGAGACGATGGCTCGTCATCCCCGGCTCCGCAGGACAGCCGCGCGATGGCGACCCGGCTGCCTGCTACGCGATGTTCGACGTCGCCGCGCGGACCCTGACCTTCCACCGCGTCCCCTATGACCACGCGACGGCGGCGGCGAAGATGCGGGCCGCGGGCCTGCCTCCGGCGCTCGCCGATCGGCTGACCCATGGCGGCGGCTGAGGGCGTCGTTCGACCGGCCTCGCTCGAGTCCGGTCAGGTCGTCGACGGCTTTCGCCTCGACGAGTGCACGCACCGCGGCGGCATGGCGACGCTCTGGCGCGTCAGCCGCGTCGGCCCGGCGCCGCCAGGCGAGCCTGAGCGGTTGATCATGAAGGTGCCGCGCATCAAGGGCGGCGACGAACCGGAGAGCATCGTCGGCTTCGAGGTCGAGCAGATGATCATGCCTTCGCTGGCCGGGCCGCACGTTCCGAGGTTCGTCGCCAAGGGCGACTTCACGCGCCTGCCCTACATCGTGATGGAGCGCATCGACGGCCCGTCGCTGCGCCCGCGCTTCGACGCTGCCCCGCTTCCGATCGACGAGGTCGTCGAGATCGGCTGGAAGGTCGCGACGGCGCTGCACGACCTGCATCGCCAGCACGTTATCCACCTCGACGTGAAGCCGAGCAACATCATGTGCCGCCCTGCCGCTGACGGCGCGCAAGGCGAGGCGGTGCTGATCGATTTCGGCCTGTCGCACCACGACCGGCTGCCCGACCTGCTCGAGGAGGAGTTCGAGCTGCCGATGGGCACGTCTCCCTACATGTCGCCCGAGCAGCTCCGCTTCGTCCGCGGCGATCCGCGCAGCGACCTGTTCTCGGTCGGCGTGATGCTCTATCACCTGGTCACCGGCGAGCGGCCGTTCGGTGCCCCCGACAGCATGCGCGGGCTGCGCCGGCGTCTCTACCGCGACCCGCTGCCGCCGCGCGCCCTGCGCCCCGACTGCCCACCGTGGCTGCAGGAGGTGATCCTGCGTTGCCTCGAGATCCGCCCGGAGCGTCGCTACCAGACCGCCGCGCAACTTGCCTTCGACCTGCGTCACCCCGACCAGGTCGCGCTGACCGGGCGCGCTTCGCGCATGGAACGAAACGGCGCCCTCGACGCGATGAAGCGCTGGTTCGGTGCCCTCGGGATCGAGCACGAGGCGAACGGCGGCGTCGCCGAGCACGCGGCGCGCAGCCCGATCCTGCTGGCTGCGATCGATCTCCTCGGCGCGGAGCCGGCGTTGCTCGAGTCGGCCCGGCTGACGGTGCAACGCCTCCTCCTGACCACTCCCGGCGCGCGACTCGCCTGCCTGACGGTGATGAAGGTCAACCGCATCGGCATGGACGAGCTCGTCGACGCCGACGGCAGCAGCAGGCACCTCAACCTCCTCGTCCAGCTCAAGCACTGGGCCCGGCCGCTGGTCCAGGCACTGGCGAGGCCCGGCAAGGACGAGGCGGCCGGGCGCATCACCTTCCACGTGATCGAAGCACCCGACCCGGCCGTCGCGATCGTCGACTACGCGCGCCGCAACCAGGTCGACCACATCGTCATGGGCGC
>DATMGW010000128.1:0-4554 GCA_035555295.1 Caldimonas sp. | reverse complement strand
CTTCCCACCGCTACCGACTTTCTATCATCGGCCACAGACGATCGCCGAAATGGTCGAAGACAGCGTCGAGCGCGTGCTCGCGCTGCTCGGCATCGAAGGCGCCGCCCCGAAGACGTGGCGCGGGCTCTGAGGCGCGCGCGCGCCCTCAGTGCGAGGGATACTCCCAGTCACGCCGGGCCGCCAGCACCGCGTCGGGATACTCGGGACGACCGCGACTGCCGTTGTAGCGGCCCAGGGCAAAGAAGAGGTCGCCGTTCTCGAGGTCCAGGTAATGACGCAGAATGACGCAGCCGAAGCGCAGGTTCGTCTGCATGTGGAAGAGCCGGGCGACGTCCCCATCGCCGATGAGCCGGGCCCAGAACGGCATCACCTGGGTATAGCCGCGCGCCCCGGCGACGCTGATCGCGTACTTGCGAAATGCGCTCTCGACCTCGACCAGGCCGAGCATGAGGCCGGTCTCGAGCCCGGCCCGCGTGCTCTCGTACCAGAGGGTCTCGAGGAACTCGACGCGCGTGACGAGCTCGGTCTTCTGCTTGCGCAGCTTGTCGCTCATGGCGCCGAGCCAGCGCAGATGGGCGAGGCGCTCGTCGATGCTGGCGAACTGCGGTTTCGGCGGCGCCCGGTCGGCGATCGCCGCGGTGAGCGCCGAGCGGACGGCGTCGGCCAGCGGTTCCTCGATCTGCGCGCCGGCGCGCACGACGCGCGGCCAGGCGAGCGCGGCCGGGCCGAGCAGTGCTGCGGCGACGAGGTCGCGCTGTCGGCTCCCCGGCGGGGAGAGCCCGCTGCTCATGCCGCGAGCTTGGCCTTCACGAAAGCGAGCGCACGGTCGGCCGCGACGACCGTGGCTTCGGCATCGCGCCGGCCCTGGTATTCGGCTTGCCCGCTCTTCAGGCCGCGCTCGGACAGGACGACGCGATGCGGCACGCCGATCAGCTCCCAGTCGGCGAACATGGCGCCCGGGCGTTCGCCGCGATCGTCGAGGATGGCATCGATGCCTTCGGCAAGGAACTGCGCGTGCAAGGCGTCGGCGGCCTCGCGCACGGCGCTCGAGCGCTCGTAGCCGATCGGGCAGACGACGACGGCGAACGGCGCGATCGCAACCGGCCAGATCATGCCGCGCTCGTCGTGGTTCTGCTCGATGGCGGCGCCGGCGATGCGCGTGATGCCGATGCCGTAGCAGCCCATCTGCAGGAGCTGCGCCTTGCCGCCCTCGTCGAGGTAGGTTGCGTTCATGCTCTTGCTGTAGTACGAGCCGAGCAGGAAGACGTGGCCGACTTCGATGCCGCGCTGGATCGCGAGCAGCCCCCTGCCGTCCGGCGAAGGATCGCCCTCGACGACGTTGCGGATGTCGGCCACGAGCTCGGGCTCGGGCAGATCGCGGTTCCAGTTGACGCCGCTGAAGTGGAAGTCGGTCTCGTTGGCGCCGCAGACGAAATCGCTCATCCGTGTCACGACGCGGTCGACGACGAGGCGCACCGGCCGGCGCGTGCCGATCGGCCCGAGGTATCCCGGCGGGCTGCCGAAGTGCACCTCGATCTCGGCCGCCGTCGCGAAGCGAAATCCGGCGTTCAGGCCGGCCAGCTTGCTGACCTTGACTTCATTGAGCGCATGGTCGCCGCGCAGCAGGAGGAGCCAGACCGTGCTCTCGGTGCCGATGCCGTCTTCGGCGAGCGCATCGGTCGCCAGCACGATCGACTTCACGGTGCGCGCGAGCGGCAGGTCGAGCAGCTCGGCCACGTCTTCGCAGGTGCTCTTTCCGGGCGTCGGCGTCTTGACGAGCCCTTCCGCAGGCGCCGCTCGCGGCGCCTGCGGCGGCAGCGCCTCGGCGAGCTCGATATTGGCGGCGTAGTCGGATTCGCGGCTGAAGACGAGGGCATCCTCGCCGGTGTCGGCGATGACCTGGAACTCGTGCGAGCGGATCCCGCCGATCGCGCCGTTGTCGGCGGCGACGGCACGAAAGGTCAGTCCCATGCGCTGGAAGATGCGCTCGTAGGCCGCGTACATGCGGTCGTAGCTGAGGCGCGCGGCATCGAGGTCGCGATCGAACGAATAGGCGTCCTTCATCGTGAACTCGCGCCCGCGCATCACCCCGAAGCGCGGCCTTCGCTCGTCGCGGAACTTGGTCTGGATGTGATAGAAGTTCTTCGGCAGCGCGCGGTAGCTGCGCAGCTCCTGGCGCGCGATGTCGGTGATGACTTCTTCGCTCGTCGGCTGGATCACGAAATCGCGCTCGTGCCGGTCCTTGACGCGCATCAGCTCCGGCCCGTACTTCGAAAAGCGCCCGCTTTCCTGCCAGAGCTCGGCCGGTTGCACAACCGGCATCAGCAGCTCGACGGCGCCGGCAGCGTTCATCTCCTCGCGCACGATGCCTTCGATCTTGCGGATCACGCGCAGCCCCATCGGCATATAGGTGTAGATGCCGGCCGACAGGCGCTTGATGAAGCCGGCGCGCAGCATGAGGCGGTGGCTCACGACCTCGGCATCGGCCGGGGCTTCCTTCAAGGTCGAAATGAAGAACTGGCTGGCTTTCATCGTCCCGGATCAATGCGCGCCGCGCGGGGTGCGCCGGGCGCCTGCCGAAGGGCGCCTTTCGGTGCGCGCCCGGGGACGCGAGGGTTTGACTCGCGTCATGCCGGTGCAATAATCGGGCAACGCAAGAATCGAGGTTGATTATGCTCGACCGTGATGGGTTCAGACCCAACGTCGGCATCGTCCTGCTCAACCAGAAGAATCAGGTGTTTTGGGGCAAACGGATACGCACCCACTCCTGGCAGTTCCCGCAAGGGGGCATCAATTACGGCGAGACGCCCGAGCAGGCGATGTTCCGCGAGCTCCACGAAGAAGTGGGGTTGACGCAGGATCACGTGAGGATCGTCGCGCGCACGCGCGACTGGTTGCGCTACGAGGTGCCGACGCACTTCATCCGGCGCGACGCGCGCGGCCACTACCGGGGACAAAAGCAGATCTGGTTCCTGCTCCAGCTGATCGGCCGCGACTGCGACATGAATCTGCGCGCGACCGATCACCCCGAGTTCGACGCCTGGCGCTGGAACGACTACTGGATCCCGCTCGACGTCGTCATCGAGTTCAAGCGCGACGTCTATCAGATGGCGCTCACCGAGCTCGCGCGCTTCTTGCCGCGCGGCGCCCAGCACAACCGCTATCTGCGCTCGGGGATGCGGCCGCATCACCGCGACGATCCGGGCGAGCGCTATCGACGCCACGACGACGTCGCCGAAGCATCGGATCTCGACGCGGCGACCGTGCCGGCGGGAGTCGAAACGACGCCGGCCGCATCGGCAGCGAACGCCACTTCAGGGATCGGCAAGGACTCTGCCGCCTGAAGGGGTACGGCACGGGTCACGACAACACGAAGTTGTCGCGGTGGATCAGCTCGGGCTCGCCGGTGAAGCCTAGCAGGCGCTCGAACTGCGCCGACGGCTTGCGCGCGATGAGGCGGGCTTCGCTGCTGCTGTAGTTGCTTAGGCCGCGGCCGATCTCCGCGCCGTCGGTGCGCTGCACGGCGATCACGTCGCCGCGATGGAAGTCGCCGACGACCTCGACGACGCCGATCGGCAACAGGCTCTTGCCACCGCGCTGAACCTTTGCCGCCGCCCCGTCGTCGACCCGCACCGAGCCGCGCAGCTTCAGGTGGTCGCCGAGCCAGAGCTTGCGCGCCACAACCTTCGGAGTCGCAGAGAGAAGGGTCGTTCCGACGCTCTCGCCGGCGGCGATTCGCAGCAGCACGTCGGGCTCGCGGCCGGAAGCGATCACCGTGCCCGCGCCGCTGCGCGCCGCGCGCTTCGCGGCGAGCACCTTCGTCAGCATGCCGCCGCGACCGAGCGCGCTGCCGGCGCCGCCGGCCATGCGCTCGAGCTCGCTGTCGCCGGCCGTGCCTTGCTCGATGAGCCGGGCGTTCGCGTCCTTGCGCGGATCGGCCGAGTAGAGGCCGGCCTGGTCGGTGAGGATGACGAGCAGGTCGGCGTCTAGCAGGTTGGCGACGAGCGCGCCGAGCGTGTCGTTGTCGCCGAACTTGATCTCGTCGTTGACGACGGTGTCGTTCTCGTTGATGACCGGCACAACGCCGAGCCCGAGCAGCGTGACGAGTGTCGAGCGCGCATTGAGATAGCGCTCGCGGTCGGCGAGGTCGGCGTGCGTGAGCAGCACCTGCGCGCTGCCGATGCCGTGCTCGCGCAACGCCGATTCGTAGATCTGCGCCAGTCCCATCTGGCCGACCGCGGCGGCCGCCTGCAGCTCGTGCACGGCGTGCGGGCGGGTCGTCCAGCCGAGCCGCTTCATGCCCTCGGCGATGGCGCCGCTCGAGACCATGACGAGGTCGCGCCGCTGCCGCACCAGGGCGGCCATCTGCCGGCACCAGTCGCCGACCGCACGTGCATCGACGCCGCGTCCTCCGTCGGTGACGAGGCTCGATCCGACCTTGACGACGATGCGCTTGGCTCCGCGCAACGCGTCGTTCATCGTAGGGCGCCGACCTTGACCGCGGCGGGCGGCGGCGGATCGAAGCGCGGATCGACGGTGACCGGCGCGGCGGGA
>DATMGW010000127.1:0-6813 GCA_035555295.1 Caldimonas sp. | reverse complement strand
CCAGCTCAGGCTGCGGCCCTTCTTCACCGGCCGGGTCACCCTGACGCCGTGGGCCAGTCCGAGCGGCAGGCCGCCCATCGCAACCGACGTCTCGGCCGGAAGGAGCTTGCCCCAGACTGTGTAGCCGCCTTCGCCGTCGAGGATGTCGCCGGGCTTGAGGTCGCGCTTGGCGGTGGCGACGACGTCGGCGTTCCAGCAGTGCGCAACGCCGGTCGCCTCGCCGCGCAACGCGACGCTCGCCACCGACACGCCGACCTCGAGGCCGATCAGGTGCCAGCGCTTGTAGAGCGTGAAGTAGCGGCCGCTCGGGTCGGTGTGGGCGTTGTACTCCTCGAAGCAGTTGCGGATGTACTCGGTCTCGCCTTCGACCGTCACCCACACGCCCATGCGGATGTCGTAGGGAATCTTACGGCCGTTCGCCTCGAGCGACGAGATCACCTCGACCATGCCCTTCTTCTCGAGCACGCCGCCTTCGGCGATCGGCCGCGTCACGAAGGGGATGTCCGCGATGCTCGCCGGCGGGTAGGTGAGGCCGTTGCTCGGCACTGCCAGGCCGGTCGCGTTGGCGACGGCGGTCGACTCGATCGAAGGCTTCGAGCCGTCTAGAAAGCTGTTGAACATCTTCGGGTTGAGGCCGCCGCGCGCCGCCTGCTCGGGCGTCAGGCCGTAGTAGCCCCAGACCGTCTCGGGCGTCGATTCGCAGTAGTGCGGCAGCCACTTGTGGCCGCGCCCGGCGGCCGTGACCGGAAAGCCGCAGGTGCGGGCCCAGTCGACGAGGTCGCAGATCAGCGCCGGCTGGTCGCCGAAGGCGAGCGAATACACGACGCCGGCTTCGGCCGCTTTCTTCGCGAGCAGCGGCCCGCAGAACGCATCGGCCTCGACCGTGACGTTGACGACTTGCTTGCCGTTCGCGAACGCCGCCAGGCAATGCTCGACAGCGGCGATCGGATGCCCGGTGCACTCGACGACGACGTCGATCGCCGGATGCGAGACGAGCGCTCTCCAGTCGTCGCCGATGTGCGTCGCGCCGCTGCGGATCGCCTCGTCGAGGGTCGGCGCGCGCGTTCGCTCATCCTCCCAGCCGACTCGAGCGAGGTTCGCACGCGCCGCTGCCGGCGACAGATCGGCGATTCCGGTGAGGTGGACGCCCGGCGTTCGCGGCACTTGGGCCAGGTACATCGAGCCGAACTTGCCCGCGCCGATCAGGCCGATGCGGATCGGTCGGTGCTCGGCAGCTCGCTTCTGCAGTTGCGCGTAAAGGCTCATGCGGCGATCTTCAGCGCGTCGGCCGAGGTCTCGAGAGCGCTCGCCGGCATGCCGTCTCGCCACGGCAGGTCGACCGGATAGCTTCTTAGCAGGCAGTCGTCCGGCAGGCATTCGATCGGCGTGAAGTCGCGATGCGCGATGTACTCCGGTCGCTTGAAGCGACGGATGTGGTTGCTGACCGCGCACAAGCTCAGGTAGACGCTGACGCGGTCGAACGGCGACAGGTTGGAGCCCGATGCGTGAACGAGGCAGCCGTGGAACAGGATCATCGATCCGGCCCGCCCTTTCGGCGCGACCATGCCGCCGCTCTTGCCCCCGGCGCGCTCGACGAGCTGGGCGATCAAGTCGTGGTCGATCGTCCAGAGCGGGTAGCTGGTCGTCGTCAGGTCGTGCTTCGCCTCGATGACTCCGCGCTTGTGGCTGCCGGGGATGAACATCAGCGGGCCGTTGAACTCGCTGACGTCGTCGAGGAAGATGGCGACATTCATGGCTCGCGCGGCCGGCATCAGGTCGTCGTTGAGCCAGGTGCCGTAGTCCTGGTGCCATTGCCAGACGTCGCCGTCGAAGGCGGCCTTGCCATTGATCTTGAACTGGTGCATGTAGAGCCTCTCGCCGAGCAGGTCCTCGACCGGCTCGACCATGCGCGGGTGCCGCGCTAGGCGGGCGAACGGCTCGCTGTAGAGGTGCGCCGCGAAGTTGGTCCGCACCGCGTCCTTTCCCTTTTCGCGCACGTTGTACGCCTCGCGCCGGCTGTACAGCTCGGGCACTGCGGCGCTCAGGGCGGCGGTCTCCTCGGGCGAGAAGAGCCGGGGAAAGAACAGGTAGCCCTCACGGTCGAATTGCGTGATCTGCTCCGGGTCGAGTCTCATGGCGTGCTTTCCAATGGGAATTCGAGGACTTGCGCCAGGCGGGCGAGCAGGGCTTCGCTCGCTTGCCGCGCATGCTGGCCGATCAGTCGCTCGGCGCGCTTGGCGTCGCCGGCGCCGATCGCTTCGGCGATCGCTTCGTGCTCGTTCCACACCGTCTCGCGCTGCCGCGACGACCGCAGCGCCGCGCCCATGACGCGGCGCAGATGGACCCAGTGCACGCGCGCGCTCTGCCCGACCAGCGGGTTGCCAGAAGCGGCGTAGATGGCGTTGTGAAACGCCATGTCGGCCTCGATCATGGCCCTGATGCTGCGCCCGCGCGCGGCGCGTCGCCCCTGCTCGACGTACTTTGGGTCGATGCTCGCGCCGCGCTCGGCGGCGAGCCGGGCCGCGAGCATGTCGAGTGCGCCGCGGACTTCGTAGACATCGGCGATCCAGCCCGGCTCTAGCGGCGCGACGACGACGCCACGGCCGGGCGCACCTTTGACGAGCCCGTCCTTCCTGAGCAGCTGCAGCGCCTGCAGCACCGGCTGGCGCGAGACGGCGAGCTGCAACGCGATCTCTTCCTGCGTGATCCGTGCGCCCGGCGCCAGCGACCCTTCGCTGATGGCGTCGAGCAACGCGCCATAGACACGCTCGACGAGGTCGGGCGCAGCTTGCAGGCGGATCAGGCGGGCGCTCAACGCAGTCGGGGATTGGTCTGTATACAGAATACACCACGCGGCGCCCGGCAACGGATCGGCGCTAGCGCGAAGCCGCAAACGGTGCCGTCGCTTAAGCTACGCAGCTTCATCGTCGCCCGGAGCTCTCTCGATGTCAGCGTCTCAACCCGGCCCAACGCGCAGGTTCTTCGCGAGCGCCTGGCGTTTCATCGACGTGAGCCGGCGCGTCGTCCTGAACCTGATCTTCCTCACCATCGTCGTCGTCGTCATCGTCGCACTGGCCAAGAGCGGTCCGCCAGCGCTGTCCGAGAAGACAGCGCTCGTCCTCAACCTCGACGGCCCGATCGGCGAGCAGAAGAGCGGCAACCTGCGCTCGACGGCGCTCGACCAGGTGCGCGGCGAGGGCGCGCAGAAGATGCAGCTGCGCGACGTCGTCGCCGTGCTCGACACGGCCGCGACCGACGCCAAGATCTCGAGCGTCGTCCTGATCCTCGACGATCTCCAGCCGACCGGCTTCTCGACGTTGCGCGAGGTCGCCGCGGCGGTCGACCGCTTTCGCGCCAGCGGCAAGAAGGTCGTCGCCTGGGGCTCGTCGTACGACCAGCGCCAGTACTACGTCGCCGTGCATGCCGACGAGGTCTATCTGCATCCAATGGGCGCGGTGACGATCAGCGGCATCGGCAGCCTGCGCAACTACTACAAGGACGCGCTCGACAAGCTCGGTGTCACCGTCAACCTGATACGCGTCGGCACCTACAAGAGCTTCGCCGAGCCCTTCATCGCCAACGCGCCGTCGGCCGCCGCCGTCGAGGCCGAGACCGCGCTCTATGCGTCGCTGTGGAAGACCTACACCGACGACGTCGAGAAGCAGCGCAAGCTCCCCCCGGGATCGCTGATGCGCATCATCGACGACCTGCCGGCGCGTCTGGCCGCCGCCGGCGGCGACCTCGCCAGGTTCGCCGTCGCCGAGAAAGCGGTCGACGCGCTGAAGACGCGCGACGAGCTGCGCGCCATGATGATCGAGCGCGGTGCGAAGGACGAGGACGAGAAGACCTTTCGCCAGGTCTCCTTCGAGGACTACCTCGCCCGCATCAAGCCGACGCTGAGCGGCGATGCGATCGGCGTCGTTGTCGCCGAGGGCGACATCGTCGACGGCACGGCGCCGCCCGGACAGGTCGGCGGCTTGTCGACGGCGAACCTGATCAGGAAGGCGCGCGACAACAAGGACGTCAAGGCGATTGTGCTGCGCGTCAGCTCGCCCGGCGGCAGCGCCTTCGGCTCCGAGCTCGTGCGCCGCGAGCTCGAGCTCACGCGCGCCGCGGGAAAGCCGGTCGTCGTCTCGATGGGTGACGTCGCTGCATCGGGCGGCTACTGGATCACGACCGCGTCGGACGAGATCGTCGCCGACTCGGCGACCATCACCGGGTCGATCGGCGTCTTCGCCCTGCTGCCGACGGCCGACCAGACGCTGGCCAAGATCGGCGTCCATCCGGCCGGGCTCGGAACGACCTGGCTCGCCAACGCCGGCGATCCGCGCCTGCCGCTCGATCCGCGCCTGGCCGACGTGATCCAGAAGAGCGTCGACCACGTCTACGTCGACTTCACGAGCAAGGTGGCGGCCTCGCGCAAGACGACACGCGACAAGATCGACGCGGTTGGGCAAGGCCGCGTCTGGTCCGGCGCCCAGGCCAAGGAGCGCGGCCTCGTCGACACGCTGGGACTCTTCGCCGACGCCGTCAAGTCGGCGGCGACGCGCGCCAAGCTCGGCGACAAGCCGCGCCTCCTCTACATCGAGCGCGAGCCGGGGACGCTGGCGCGCCTGGTGGCGATGTTCAACGCGAGCATCGAGAGCGGCATCGGCGCCGGGATCGACGCGCGCCTGGCGGGCCTCGGCGTGCCGCCCGCGGTTGCGCGCGACGCGCAGCGCGAGCTCGGCTGGGTCGCCGAGATTGCGGAACGCAGGAAGCCGTTCGCGGCGGTCGTCCACTGCATGTGCGGTGCGTCTCTCTGAGGCTCGCTGCCGGCGCGCCGTTCGCGGACGCCGCGCCTACATGCCTTTGAACAACCCCCCGTAGCTGCGGCTCACCTCGAGCTTTTCCGGGTGGCCGCGCACGGCGACGAGCTGCCGGCCGCGCAGGTCGCGAGTCACGGCGGCGATGGCGTGGGTGTTGACGAGCGTCGAGCGATGGATCTGCCAGAACATGTCGGCGTCGAGCTCGGCGACGAGCTCCTTGATCGGCTTGCGGATCAGCGCCTCGAGCGTCGTGGTCTGCACCCGCGTGTACTTCTCGTCGGAGATGAAGAAGAGCACGTCCTCGACCGGGATCATCTGGATGCTCGTGCCGACCGTCGCCTGGACCCAGCGCAAGCGCGGTACGGCACCGGGGCTCATCTTCTCGGCAAGCTTCTGCAGGAGGCGCTGCATGCCGCTGGCGTCGGGACCTTCGTCGCTGCCGCGCGCGGCGAGGCGCCGGCGCAAGCGCTCGACCGTCACCTGGAGCCGCTCGCGTTCGGCGGGCTTGAGGACATAGTCGACGACGCCTTGCTCGAAGGCCTCGACCGCGTACTGGTCGTAGGCGGTGATGAAGACGATCTCGCAGCCGCGCCACGGCCGGGCGCCCGCGCCTGCTGCAGCGTCGTCGTCGCCGTCTTCGTCGATCGGCAGCTGGGCGATCGCCCGCGCCGCGTCGATGCCGTTCATTCCAGGCATGCGGATGTCGAGGAAGACGATGTCCGGATGCAGGCGCTCGACCAGCTCGACGGCTTCAGTCCCGTTCTTCGCTTCTCCGGCGATCTCGAGCTCGGGCCAGACGTCGGCGAGGCGCGCGCGCAACTGCTCGCGCAGCAGCCGCTCATCGTCGGCGATGACGGCGGTCGTCGTCATGGACCGATGCCGACCGGCGCCGGGCGCGTCCGCACGAGCTGCCAGACCGCCCACGCGATCAGCGCGAACGGCGCGGCGACGAGCGCCAGCGCGGCGACCGTCACGAGCAGGCCGACGGCGATGCCGAGCGCGCCGAGGCCGAGCCCGACGACGACCGCGGCGATCGCGGCAACGAGCGCGATGACGACCGCAGCGACGGCCAGGATGAAAAAGACAACGGCGCTCGAGCCCTGCAGGTCGGCGAGCGAAAACGTTTCGCCGTGCAGGGTCAGCGCCGTGTGATCCAGCGGCAGCATCGTCCAGGCGGCAGCCATCAGCGCGGTGACGATGACGATCAGCACCAGCAGCAGGATCGCCAGGGCGCGGCTCAAGGATCTGATCATGCGTTGGCTCCTTCGCGCGGTTGCGCCTGGTAGGGCACGGCCAGGGTGACGACCGTGCCGCTCGGAACATTGTCGGCGACGACCATCGACGCCTTGTCGCCGTACAGCAGCTTCAGCCGCTCGCGGATATTGGCCAGGCCGACGCCGGTGCCGGCGGTCGCGGCCCGGCCGAAGCCGAGGCCTGTGTCGGCGACGGTGACGGAGAGCATGCCATGCACGATCTGCGCCGAGACCTCCAGCTTGCCGCCTTCGGCCTTCGGCTCGAGGCCGTGCTTGATCGCGTTCTCGACCAGCGACTGGATCATCATCGACGGGAACTCGGCCGAGAGGAGGCCCTCGGGCACGTCGATGTGCGTCTGCAGGCGGTCTTCCATGCGCACCTTGAGGATCTCGAGGTAAGGGCGGATCACCGCCATTTCGCGGCCGAGGTTGTGCGCGCCCGGGCTGGCGTCGCGCATCGACGGCATCGAGGCGCGCAACAGGGCGATCAGGTTCTTCTGCATCTGGCTGGCGCGCGCCGGATCGGTCTCGATCAGGTGGTCGATCGAGGCGAGCGTGTTGAAGAGGAAGTGCGGCTCGACCTGGGCCTGCATCGCCGCCATTCGCGCTTCGACGACCTGGCGCTTGAGCTGCTCCGATTCCGCCGTCTCGGTTGCCGCGGCTGCCTTCACCTCGGCCTGGATCGTCCCCTTGTAGGTGATCTTGAGGATCGTCGAGGCGACGATGAAGAGAAACGCCAGGCCGGTCAGGGG
>DATMGW010000126.1:0-7084 GCA_035555295.1 Caldimonas sp. | reverse complement strand
CAGCTCGATGTGCGCCCCAGCTTCCTCGACGGTCTCGCGGACCGCACCTTCCGCCGTGCTCTCACCCAGCTCCATGAAGCCGGCCGGCAGCGTCCACAGGCCGCGTCGGGGCTCGATGTTGCGCCGGCACAGGAGCACGCGGTCTTCCCAATAGGGCACCGTGCCGACGACGTTGAGCGGGTTCTCGTAGTGGATCGTGCGGCACACCGTGCAGGTCGCGCGGTCGCGGTTGTCGTCGGCCGGGATTTCGTAGAGCACGTCGGCGCCGCAGGCCCGGCAATGCTTGATGCTGCGCGGCGTGAACATGAATCCAGTGTAGTGGCGTGGCATCATCGTGCCACCCTCGCCACCGGAGGCATCGATGAGCCACGTCTTTCCCCCGCCCGCGATCGCCAGCGTCCCCGTCGCCGGCTCCGCAGATCGCTTTCCGGTGCATCGCATCTACTGCGTCGGCCGCAACTACGTCGAGCACGCGGTCGAGATGGGATTCACCGGCCGCGAACCGCCGTTCTTCTTTCTCAAGCCCGCCGACGCGGTGCTTCCGGTCGCCGAGGGCGAACTCGGTCGGATGCCATATCCGAGCCTGACGAAGAGCTTGCATCATGAGGTCGAGCTCGTCGTCGCGATCGGCAGCGGCGGGCGCGACATCGCTGCCGCCGACGCGATGCGCCACGTCTGGGGGTACGCGGTCGGCCTCGACATGACGCGGCGCGACCTGCAGGGCGAGGCGAAGAAGCTTGGCCGCCCGTGGGACATCGGCAAAGGCTTCGACCACTCGGCGCCGATCGGGCCGATCCGGAGCGCCGCCGAGTGCGACGTCGGCGCGGCGACGCCCATCGTTCTCGAGGTCAACGGCGTCGTGCGCCAGCAGAGCGCGATCGGAAAGCTGATCTGGAGCATCGCCGAGATCATCGAGCACCTCTCGGCGGCGTGGCAGCTCGCGCCCGGCGATCTGATCTTCACCGGCACGCCCGAAGGCGTGGCGGCGGTGCACTCCGGCGACACGCTGAAGGCGAGCATCGCCGGAGTTGGCAGCCTGCAGGTGCAGATCGTCCCGCACTGATCGGGCGTCGTTCGCCGGCCATGCGCCTCTACAACTACTTCCGGTCGTCGGCGTCGTACCGCGTCCGCATCGCCCTGGCGCTGAAGGGCCTGAGCTACGAATACGTCGCCGTCCACCTGGTCAAGAACGAGCAGCTCGGCGAGGCGTTTCGCGCCGTCGCGCCGGCGCAGCTCGTCCCGGCACTGGTCGTCGAAGCCGGCGCCGGCGAGAAGGTGCTGACGCAATCGCTCGCGATCATCGAGTATCTCGACGAGACGCACCCCGCGCCGCCCTTGCTGCCTGAAGACGCGCTCGGCCGCGCCCGCGTCCGCGCCTTGGCGCTCGACATCGCGTGCGAGATCCACCCGCTCGACAACCTGCGCGTCCTTCGCTACCTGGTCAAGGTGATGGGCGTTGCCGAGGACGACAAGGACCGCTGGTATCGGCACTGGGTCGAAACAGGCCTGCAGGTCGTCGAGCAGCAGCTCGCCGGCCACGCGTCGACCGGGCGCTTCTGTCACGGCGACACCCCGGGGCTCGCCGACTGCGTCCTCGTGCCGCAGATTCACAACGCGCAGCGCATGCGATGCAGGCTCGACGACGTGCCGACCGTGAGGCGCATCTTCGAGAATTGCATGGCAGAGGCGGCTTTCGCGACGACGCAGCCCTCGTCCTGCCCGGACGCGGCGTGACCGCGCGCAGCGCCGGGGGTGCGGCGTCGAGTTTCCCCGCGAGCTGGCTCGTCCCGCAGTGGACGGCCGGCGCCGCGGTCGGCGCGCTGATGACCTCGCGCGAAGGAGGCACGAGCAGCGGGCGCTACGCGTCGATGAACGTCGGCAGCGCAGTTGGCGATGCGCCGGATCGGGTCGCCGCGAATTGTTCCCTGCTCGCCGCGGCGTGCGGTGCGACGCCTGTCTTCCTGCGCCAGGTGCACGGCACTCGCGTCGTCCGCCTGGGCGCGGCCGACGCGCGCGAAGGCGCGCCGACGCACGAGGCCGACGCATGCGTCAGCATCGATCCCGGGATCGCCTGCACGATCCAGGCCGCCGACTGCCTGCCCATCCTGTTCGCGGCGCCGGCCGGACGCGCCGTCGGGGCCGCCCACGCCGGCTGGCGCGGCTTGGCCGGCGGTGTTCTGGAAGCTGCCGTCTCCGCCGTCTGCGCCGCGGCGCAGTGCCCTCCGGGCGAGCTCGAGGTCTGGCTCGGCGCCTGCATCGGCCCGCGCGCGTTCGAAGTCGGCGCCGACGTGCTCGACGCTTTCGCTGCCGGGTCTGCGTCGTCCGGGGGCGCCGCGTTCTTCAGGCCGTTGCGCCCCGGCAAATGGCTGGCCGACTTGCCCGGGCTAGCACGGGCCCGGCTGGCGGCGGCCGGCGTGCAGCGCGTCTCCGGCGGCCGCTGGTGCACCGTCGAAGACAGCTCAAGGTTCTACTCGCATCGTCGCGACGGCGTCAGCGGACGCATGGCCGCCGCCGTCTGGATCCCGCTGCGCGCCTGATGTGGCGGTCTCGGCGCGCCGTCCGGCGCGCCGCCGGGACGGCGTCGCCAGCAGGTAGAGGGCGATTCCCAGCGGCAAGGCGCCGTAGAGCAGGAAGGTGATCGCGGCGCCGAGCCACGTCCCGCCGTCGGAGACGCCTTCGGCGATCGCCATTAGCACGACGACGTACAGCCACGCCATGGCGACCAGATACATACAGGCCCTTTCGAACAAATCCGCTGCACGACACGATAATCGCTCGATGAAGACAAAGCAGCACCCAGCGGCCCGGGCCGAGCCGGCGGCGGCGCCCGGATCCGCCGCGGCGATGACGGCCGTCCTCGGCGACGCGTGGAAGGCGATGAGCGGCCTCGGCGTTCCGGGCGAGGCGCTCCTCAAGGTGCAGCGCGAATACATCGCCGATGCCACCGAGCTGTGGAACCGCGGCCTGCATGTCGCCGATTCCGCTGTCGCCAAGTCGGCCGACCGGCGCTTCGCCGGCGCTGCCTGGGAAGCGCATCCGGCGAGCGCGTTCATGGCCGAGATGTACTTGCTCAACGCGCGCGCGCTGCTGCACCTGGCCGAGCAGCTGCAGGGCGACGAGAAGACGAAGGCGCGCGTGCGCTTCGCCGTTCTGCAGTGGATCGATGCCGCCGCGCCGAGTAACTACCTGGCCCTCAACCCGGAAGCGCAGAAGAAGGCGATCGACACGCAGGGCGAGAGCGTCACGCAGGGGCTGCGCCAGCTCTGGGACGACATGCAGCGAGGCCATCTCTCGCAGACCGACGAGAGCGCCTTCGAGGTCGGCCGCAACGTCGCGACGAGCGAAGGCTCGGTCGTCTTCGAGAACGAGCTGTTCCAGCTGCTCGAGTACAAGCCGCTCACGGCCAAAGTCCACGAGCGGCCGATCCTGTTCGTGCCGCCGTGCATCAACAAGTTCTACATCCTCGACCTGCAGCCCGAGAACTCGCTGATCCGCCACGCCGTCGCCGAGGGCCACCGTGTCTTCGTCGTCAGCTGGAAGAACGCCGGCGCCGAGATCGCCCAGCGCACCTGGGACGACTACATCGAGAACGCGGCGATCCGCGCGATCGGGCTGGTTCAGGAGATCACCGGCAGCGAGCAGATCAACACGCTCGGCTTTTGCATCGGCGGGACGATCCTCGCCTGCGCGCTCGCCGTCCTGGCGGCGCGCGGCGAGCAGCCCGCGGCGAGCATGACGCTGCTGACGACGCTGCTCGATTTCACAGAGACGGGCGTGCTCGATATCTTCATCGACGAGGCGATGGTGCGCCTGCGCGAGGTGACGATCGGCCCGGAGAGCATCGGCGGCGGCAGCCTGCTCAAGGGCCAGGAGCTGGCGACGACCTTCAGCTTCCTGCGCCCCAACGACCTGGTCTGGAACTATGTCGTCGCCAACTACCTCAAGGGCGAGACGCCGCCGCCGTTCGACCTGCTCTACTGGAACAGCGACGGCACCAACCTGCCGGGTCCGATGTACTGCTGGTACCTGAGGAACACCTATCTCGAGAACAAGCTCGTCAAGCAGTGCGCGCTGACCGTCTGCGGCGAGAAGGTCGACCTCGGCACGATCGCCGCGCCGACCTACCTGTACGCCTCACGCGAGGACCACATCGTGCCGTGGCAGGGCGCCTACCGCAGCACCCAGGCGCTCAAGGGCAAGCGCCGCTTCGTCCTCGGGGCGTCGGGCCACATCGCCGGCGTCATCAATCCGCCGTCGAAGAAGAAACGCAGCCACTGGACCGGGGGCAGTTCTGCCTTGCCGGCTACGGCCGACGCCTGGTTCGCGAGCGCCCACGAGCACCCCGGCAGCTGGTGGACGGACTGGTCCGACTGGCTCAAGCCGTTCGGCGGCAAGCAGATCGCCGCGCCGAAGACGCCGGGCAACCGCGCTCACAAGGCGATCGAGCCGGCGCCCGGACGCTACGTCAAGGAAAAGGCCTGAGCGCACCTCGCGCCGCCATTCATCGCATTCATTGCACTCATCGGAGATCGACACCATGGAAGACATCGTCATCGTTGCCGCGGCCCGCACCGCGGTCGGCAAGTTCGGCGGCACGCTCGCCAAGACACCCGCGCCCGAGCTCGGCGCCGCGGTCATCGCCAGCCTGCTCGAGCGGGCTCGCCTCACGGGCGACCAGATCGGCGAGGTCATCCTCGGCCAGGTCCTCGCCGCGGGATCGGGGCAGAACCCGGCGCGCCAGTCGGTCATCAAGAGCGGCTTGCCGCAAAGCGTTCCGGCGATGACGATCAACGCCGTCTGCGGCTCCGGCCTGAAGGCCGTGATGCTCGCGGCGCAGGCGATTCGCGACGGCGACTACGAGATCGGCATCGCCGGCGGCCAGGAGAACATGAGCCTCGCGCCGCACGTGCTGCTCGGCTCGCGCGACGGCCAGCGCATGGGCGACTGGAAGCTCACCGACACGATGATCACGGACGGCCTGTTCGACGTCTACAACAAGTACCACATGGGCATCACGGCCGAGAACGTGGCGAAGAAGTACGAGATCAGCCGCGACAAGCAGGACGCGCTCGCGCTCGCCTCGCAGCAGAAGGCGGCCGCGGCGCAGGAAGGTGGGCGCTTCAAGGACGAGATCGTTCCCTTCTCGATCGCCCAGAAGAAAGGCGATCCGATCGTCTTCGCCGCCGACGAGTTCATCAACAAGAAGACCAGCGCCGAAGCGCTCGCCGGCCTCAAGCCCGCGTTCGACAAGGCCGGCAGCGTGACCGCGGGCAACGCCTCTGGAATCAACGACGGCGCCGCCGGCGTCGTCGTCATGACGGCGAAGAAGGCGGCGCAGCTCGGCCTGACGCCGCTGGCGCGGATCGCCAGCTACGCGACCGTCGCGCTCGATCCGGCCTTCATGGGCATGGGCCCGGTCCCGGCATCGCAGAAGGCGCTGCTGCGCGCCGGCTGGAAGGCCGCCGACCTCGATCTGCTCGAGATCAACGAAGCCTTCGCGGCGCAGGCCTGCGCCGTCAACAACGAGATGGGCTGGGACACGAGCAAGGTCAACGTCAACGGCGGCGCGATCGCGATCGGCCACCCGATCGGCGCTTCGGGCTGCCGCATCCTCGTGACCCTGCTGCACGAGATGGGCAAGCGCAACGCCAAGAAGGGTATCGCGTCGCTGTGCATCGGCGGTGGCATGGGGGTTGCCATGTGCGTCGAACGATGAAGACGGCTTACGTCACGGGCGGGATGGGCGGAATCGGCACGACGCTGTGCCAGCGGCTCCAGCACGACGGCTTCAAGGTCATCGCCGGCTGCGGCCCGAGCCGCGACCATGCCAAGTGGCTCGCCGAGCAGAAGGCGCTCGGCTTCACCTTCGCCTACTCGGTGGGCAACGTCGGCGACTGGGATTCGACGGTCGCCGCCTTCGCCGAGGTGAAGGCCGAGCACGGCCCGATCGACGTGCTCGTCAATAACGCCGGCATCACTCGCGACGGCATGTTCCGCAAGATGACGCGAGCCGACTGGGACGCGGTGATCGAGACCAATCTGACAAGCCTGTTCAACGTCACCAAGCAGGTGATCGACGACATGGTCGAGCGCGGCTGGGGCCGCATCATCAACATCTCTTCTGTGAACGGCGAGAAGGGCCAGTTCGGGCAGACGAACTACTCGGCCGCCAAGGCCGGAATGCATGGCTTCACGATGGCGCTGGCGCAGGAAGTGGCGAGCAGGGGCGTCACCGTGAACACGGTGAGCCCGGGCTACATCGGGACCGAGATGGTGATGAAGATCCGCCAGGAAGTGCTCGACAAGATCGTCGCCGGCATTCCCGTGAAGCGCCTCGGCACGCCGCAGGACATCGCCTCGATCGTGTCGTGGGTGGCGTCGGACGAGTCGGGGTTCGCCACCGGCGCCGATTTCTCAGTCAACGGCGGCCTGCATATGGGGTAGGGCAGCGTGAGCAGCGGCCTCGAGGCTGGCCGCGCTGCCGTCCCACCGGAGTTCGAGCAGCGGCTGGCCGAGCTGCGTGAAGTTGCGCTGCATCGACTGGCGGTAGATCGGGTCGTAGTGGGTCGCCAGCAGGTCGCGCACGACGTCGGCGTTGCGGCCTTCGCGAGCCGCCTCCTGCCAGCCGGCGACGACTTCCTTGCCGCGCAGTACGCGCAGGGCATCGAGTCGCTCGCAGAATGCGCCCGTGTCCTTGACGAAGAAATCGTAGTCGCGCAAGAGCGTTTCGACGCGCTGCTCGAGCGCGAGCTCGAGGCGGATGCAAGGCGCTGCGCGCATGCGCTCGATCAGCGCCTCGGCGACGCGCAGATCGCCGATCTTGCGGCTTTCGCTCTCGACGAACACCGGGCGCAACGGGTCGAGGCGGCGCAGGGCGTCCCAGAGGCGCGAATCGAAGGCCTTCTGCGTCGGCTGCGGGCTTCCCGGGACGAGGCCCAGCACCGAGCCGCGATGGTTGGCCAGGGCTTCGAGGTCGAGCACCTGCGCGCCCTGCGCCTGCAGCGTGTGCAGCAGGCGGCTCTTGCCCGATCCGGTCGGCCCGCAGACGACGCGTAGATCGAAACGCTGCGGCAGCGTGTCGAGC
>DATMGW010000125.1:0-6983 GCA_035555295.1 Caldimonas sp. | reverse complement strand
CCGCCGCGCTGGCGGCCGGTTGCGACAAGGGCAGGGAAGAGCCGGTTCCGGCTCCGGCGACCGTCGTCATGCCCAACACGCCGCCGCCCGCTGTCGAAACAATCGTGGCGTCGCCGCCCCCTCCGACGACCACGACGGTCGTCACCAGCACGACCGTCGCCCCGGGCGCCGACCGCACCGAGACGAGCGGCAGCATCAGCCTGAGTCGCGGCAACCCGCCGCGCAGCGGCGGCACGGTCAGCGTCATCAGCGGGACGGCGCCACCGCCGGAGGTGACGACGACCCTTCCACCGGTCACGACGACCCCGCCCGCCTACAACGCCAGCGTGCCTGGCGCTGCGTCGATCGGGCCGTCGTCTTCGGCGCCCGCCGGCGGCGACCAGCCGCTGAGTGTTGCCCCGGGAACGACGCGCTGAGAGGGAACAACGACCCGCGCACATCGGGGGCCGCCGCAAGGCGTCGTCACAGCGCTCAGGCGCCGTCCGCCTCGACGCCGAGCGAAGCCATCGCCTTGGCGATCGTCTGCCGCGTCGCCTTCGCGTAGTCGCGCCAGGCAGCCGCCGCTTCGACGGCCGGGTCGGCGCCGCCTGGTCGCGAACGACAGCGCGCGCCGGCTTGTCGTCGCGCAGGCCGTGTAAGACGACGTGGCGGATGCGCCCGTCGGGAGTCCACTCGCCGAACGACACCTCGGCATCGAGGCGGGACGTTCTCGCGATCTCGCCGACCCATAATCCGCACGATGTCCACTCTTCCCGTACCTCCGATGAGCTCGCTTCCCGTCGGCGTATCGGCTGCCGGGCGCAGCGATATCGCGCACCACCTGCACCCCTACACGCAACTGCGCCAGCTAGAGCGCGACGGCCCGCTCGTCATCGTACGAGGCGAAGGAGTGCACGTCTACGACGAGCACGGCAACCGCTACCTCGAAGGCATGGCCGGGCTGTGGTGCGCGTCGCTCGGGTTCTCCGAGGCGCGTCTGGTCGCGGCAGCCGAGCGGCAGATGCGCACGCTGCCGTACTACCACTCGTTCTCGGGCAAGGTTCCCGGGCCGGTGACCGAGCTCGCCGCCGAGCTGATGCGATGGGCGCCCGTGCCGATGGGCCGGGTGCTGTTCGCCAATTCGGGGTCGGAAGCCAACGACACGGCGTTCAAGCTCGTGCGCTACTACAACAACGCGCGCGGCCGGCCGATGAAGAAGAAGATCATCGCCCGGCAGAAGGGCTACCACGGCGTCACCCTGGCGGCCGCATCGCTGTCGGGGCTGGCGGCGATGCACGAGCATTTCGACCTGCCGTTGCCCGGCGTGCTGCGCGTCGGCGCGCCGCATTTCTACACCGACGGCCTGCCCGGCGAGAGCGAGGCGCAGTTCGTCGATCGCCTGGCGCGCGAGCTGGAAGACCTGATCGAGCGCGAAGGCGCCGACAGCATCGGCGCCTTCATCGCCGAGCCGGTGCAGGGCGCCGGCGGAGTGATCATTCCGCCGCCCGGTTACTTCGATCGCGTGCAGGCGATCCTGAAGAAGCACGACATCCTGTTCCTGGTCGACGAGGTCATCACCGGATTCGGCCGCCTCGGCCAGCCCTTCGGCTCGGACGTCTTCGGCCTCAAGCCCGACATGATCTCGGTCGCCAAGATGCTGACTGCGGCCTATGTGCCGATGTCGGCGCTGTACGTGTCCGAGGAGATCTACCAGACCGTGGCCGACGCCAGCGCCGAGTTGGGAACCTTCGGCCACGGCTACACCTACAGCGGCCATCCGCTGGCCTGCGCGGTGGCGCTGGAGACGCTGCGCATCTACAAGAAGGACGACGTCATCGGCCACGTGCAGCGCGTCGCGCCGCGCCTGCAGGCAGGCCTGCGCAAGTTCGCCGGCCACCCGATCGTCGGACACGTGCGCGGCCTCGGGTTGATCGGTGCGATCGAGCTCGCCAAGGACCCGGCGGCGCGCAGGCCCTTCGACCCGAAGCGCGGCGTCGGCGCCTACTTCGTGCGTCGCGCGCAGGAGCACGGGCTGATCGTCCGCTCGCTGGGCGGCGACGTGATCGCGTTCTCGCCGCCGCTGATCATCAACGAGACGGAGATCGACTTCATTCTCGAGCGCGCCGAGCGCGCGTTGAGCGATACCCTGAGCTGGGTCCGCACGGGCACCTGATCCGAGATGGCGCTGATCGAGATCGATCGACTGCGCAAGGTCTACCCGGGCAGCTCTGCGCCGGCAGTCGACGACCTGGACCTGCGCGTGCAGGCCGGCGAGTTCATCACCCTGCTCGGCCCGTCGGGATCCGGCAAGACGACGACGCTGATGCTGCTCGCCGGCTTCGAGACGCCGACTTCGGGAACCATCCGCCTCGAGGGCCGGCCGATCGAGACGCTGCCGCCGCACCGGCGCGGCATGGGCGTCGTGTTCCAGAGCTATTCGCTGTTTCCGCAGATGACAGTGGCGCAGAACGTTGCCTTCCCGCTCTCGGTGCGCAAGATGCCGGCAGCGACGATCCGCGAGCGGGTGACGTCGGCTCTCGCCAAGGTGCGGCTCGCCCACCTCGCCGAGCGCAAGCCGCAGCAGCTCTCGGGCGGCCAGCAACAGCGCGTGGCGTTGGCGCGGGCACTCGTGTTCGAGCCGCGCGTCGTGCTTATGGACGAGCCGCTGTCGGCGCTCGACAAGCACCTGCGCGAGGAGATGCAGCTGGAGATCCGCCGGCTGCACCGCGAGCTCGGCGTGACGATGGTCTTCGTCACGCACGACCAGACCGAGGCGATGACGCTCTCGGACCGCGTCGCCGTCTTCAACCACGGGCGCGTCGAGCAGCTCGCCTCGCCGCAGCAGCTGTACGACACGCCGGCGAACCCGTTCGTCGCCGGCTTCGTCGGCGACAACAACATGCTGGGCGGTCGTGCCGAAGGCGCCGCGGCGCTGCGCACGAGCGACGGCAGCTGCCTTCTCGGTCGCAGCGTCGGCAGCATGGCGCCAGGCGAGGCGGCGACGCTTTGCGTGCGCCCCGAACACCTGCGTGTGGCCGGCGATGCCGATGCCGGCAACCGCCTGCAGGCGACGCTGGTCGACGCCATCCACCAGGGAGACCACTGGCGGCTGGTCGTCCGGCTGCGCGGCTCGGACACCACCTGGTTCGCCAAGCTCGCTCCCGGCACGCTGCCGCGCGGCGTGGCGCCCGGGCAGGACCTACCGCTGACTTTCGACCGCGAACACGCCTGGCTGTTCGCGGCGTGAGCCCGAATCCGTTCAACCAAGGAGACGACGATGAAGAGGAGCCTGTTCACCACACTCGCTGCGGCTGCGGCATTCGCCATGGCCGGAAGCGCCGCGCACGCCCAGCACGACCTGACCGTCGTGTCCTGGGGCGGCGCCTACCAGGACGGCCAGAAGGAAGTGTTCTTCAAGCCCTTCAATGCCACGGGCATCAAGCTGGTCGACGAATCGTGGGACGGCGGCCTGGGTGTGCTGCGCACCAAGATCAAGGGCGGCAACAACAACTGGGACGTCGTCCAGGTCGAGGCCGACGAGCTCGAGGTCGGCTGCGACGAAGGCCTGTACGAGAAGCTCGACGTCGCCAAGATCGGCGGCGCCTCGCGCTACCTGCCGGGCACCGTGCACCCGTGCGGCGTCGGCGCCATCATCTACAACCTGGTACTGGCCTACGATGGCGACAAGACCAAGACGGCGCCCACCGGTTGGGCCGACTTCTTCGACACGAAGAAATTCCCGGGCAAGCGCGCGATCCGCAACGGCGCCAAGTGGAACCTCGAGATCGCACTGATCGCCGACGGCGTGCCGTCCAAGGACGTCTACAAAGTGCTGCGCACGCCCGATGGCATCGAGCGCGCGTTCAGGAAGCTCGACACGATCAAGCCCGACCTCGTGTTCTGGAAGAGCGGGGCGCAGCCGCCGCAGATGCTGGCCGCCGGCGACGTGGTCTTCACCACCGCCTATAACGGCCGCATCACCGCCGCCAACGAAAAGGACAAGAAGAACTTCAAGATGGTCTGGACGGACACACCGTACACGATGGACAGCTGGGTCATCATGAAGGGCACGCCGAACAAGGCGAACGCCGAGAAGCTGGTCGAGTTCCTGGGCCGACCGGAGAACCAGGCCAAGCTGCCGAAGTACGTGCGCTACGGCGTCACGTCCGCAGGCGCGGCGCCGCTGATCGACAAGTCCTTGATGGGCGAGCTGCCGACCAACCCCGACATCCTGAAGCAGGCCTTTGCCGAGGATCCGAAGTTCTGGATCGACAACGGCGACAAGCTGGCCGAGCGCTGGACCAAGTGGTCGGGAACGAAGTGACGGGCCGCCGCGCCCCGCCGGCTCACGCGGGGTAAGCGGCGATGGCGCGGCGCGGCCTGGCCCTGGCCGCCCCGCTCGCGGGGTTCCTGCTCGTCTTCTTCGTCGTGCCCATCGGCTGGCTCCTCTCGCTCGCGGTCCGCGAGGCCGAGGTGCCCCGCGCCTTGCCGCGTACCCTGCAGGCGCTGGCGGGTTGGCACGCCGAGCAGCTCTTGCCGGCGCCGCTGTTCGGTGCCTTCGCCGAGGACATCGTCGCTGCGCGCGCGGCGAGCACGCTGGCCGATGCGGCGCGGCGGCTGAACTACGAAGTCAACGGCGTTCGCAGCACCTTGATGCGTGCGGCGCGTGAGGTGGCAGCGGCGCCTGCCGGCACCGCGTTCGACGCCGCGTTCTTCCAGGGCGTCGACCCGACGCTGGCCAGCCCCGCCTTCTTCGCCGCGGTACAGCGGGCGCGCGGCCCGGTGTCGTCGTATTACCTTCTCGCGTCCGTCGACCTGGTGCGCAACGCGCAAGGCGGCATCGAACGGGCCGCCGAGGGCAACCGCATCTACCTCGATGTGCTGCTGCGCACGCTGGCCATCAGCGCCAGCGTCACGCTGCTCTGCCTGGCGATGGGCTTCCCGGTCGCCCTGTTGCTGACGCAGGTCCGCGAGCAGACGGCCGACTGGCTGCTCGTGCTGGTGCTGCTGCCGTTCTGGACCTCGCTGCTCGTGCGCACGGCATCGTGGGTGGTCGTGCTGCAGAAGGAAGGCATGGTCAACAGCCTGCTGCTGAAGCTCGGGCTGATCTCCGAGCCGCTGACGCTGATCTACAACCGCACCGGCGTGCTCGTGGCGATGACCCATGTGCTGCTGCCGTTCATGATCCTGCCGCTGTACACGGTCCTCAAGGCCATCCCGCCGCAGTACATGCGTGCCGCTGCCAGCCTGGGCGCGCCGCCGGCCGTCGCCTTCGTGCGCGTGTTCCTGCCGCTCGCCGCTCCCGGCGTCGCGGCGGGCTCGCTGATGGTCTTCATCCTGGCGCTGGGCTACTACATCACGCCGGCTCTGGTCGGTGGCGGATCGGACCAGATGCTGTCGTATTTCGTCGCCACCTACACGACCGACACCGGCAACTGGGGGTTGGCCGCGGCGCTCGGTCTGCTGATGCTGGGAACGACGCTCGTGCTGTACGCCGCGGCGCACCGCCTGTCCGGCGGGCGCGTGATGGCTATGGGCTGAGCCTTGACGCACATGGTCCGGACCTGGCTGTACCGCGCGTATTGCGCCGGCGTGCTGGCGTTCCTGCTCGTGCCCATCGCGGCAATCGTGCCGCTGTCGTTCTCCAGCGGCTCGTTCCTCACCTACCCGCTGCCCGGTCTGTCGCTGCGCTGGTATGGCGAGGTGCTGGGCGGCGGCAAATGGCTCACGGCGCTGGGCAATTCGCTCTTCGTCGGCACGGTCGCGACCTTGGCGGCGGTCTCCCTGGGCACCCTGGCTGCTCTGGGCCTGGCGCGGCGGCGCGGGCCACTGGTCGCGGCGCTCAAGCTGTTGATGCTGTCGCCGATGATCGTGCCGGTGATCCTGGTCGCCGTCGGCTCGTACTTCTTTCTTGCGCCGCTCTCGCTGACCGCCAGCTACAGCGGGCTGATCCTCGCGCACACGGTGATCGCAGCGCCCTTCGCCCTGATTCCGGTGCTCACGGCGCTCGAGGTGCTCGACCCGAACCTGGCGCGCGCCGCGGCGGCGTGCGGCGCGACGCCGGCGACCGCCTTTCGCCGCGTGACGCTGCCCGCCATCATGCCGGCGATGGCTTCGGGCGCGCTCTTCGCGTTCGCCGCGTCGTTCGATGACGTCGTCATCGCCCTGCTGATTTCCGGCCCCGGGCAGCGCACCCTGCCGCGCGAAATGTTCTCCGGGTTGCGCGACAGCATCACGCCGGCGCTGACGGCGGTGGCGACGATCATGATCGTCTTCTCGACGACGCTGTTCCTGCTGATGCAAGCCGTGCAGCGACGCGCGCGGCGCGCTGCAGCGCGAATGTGACGGGCTCCCGGCCAACCGGCCGCGGCTCCCGGTTCAGCTAGGGAAACGTGTAGCGGACGCCGACCGCGGCCGAGAGGCCACGGGTCTGGTTGCGCACCCGGTCGTCGCTGCCGAGCACGTAGATGTCGGTGACGCTGTCGTAGTTGTAGACATAGCCGACGCTCGTCGTCGTGTGCCTGCGGTCGACCGCGGGCCCCGTCGTTCGTGCGTAGCCCACCTGGGCGAGCACGCTGCCGGGGCCGAGCGGCACGCTGACGCCGGCGCTGCCCATCCGGCTCCTCGTGTCCAGCCCGTAGTCGTTGATGAGCGTGCCCTGCGCGAACACGCGGGCGATGCCGAAGTTGTAGGTCGCGCCGAGCTGCCACGTCGTCTCGTTGGTTTCGTCGGCGATGCCGTCATTGACGTGGACGCGCTGCGCCGACAGCGACGCGCCGAACAGGCCGCGCGAGACGACGATGGTCGAGCCGACGTAGTCGCCGCGATCGGCGCCGGTCCCGAGGGCGTACATGACGCTCGCCTGCACTCCCTCGATCTTCGGCGTCGAGTAGCTGACGGCCCGGTCCCAGTAGAAGTCGCCCTGGATACTCTCGAGGTCGCCGCTCAGGAAGATCTGCCGCAGCTCCGGCGAAAAGACGGTCGAGTTGCCGAAGGCGTTGAAG
>DATMGW010000124.1:0-12332 GCA_035555295.1 Caldimonas sp. | reverse complement strand
AGAAGCCGTGGCGCTGGCGTGCGAGCTTGCCGCCGGCCCGACCTTCGCCAACGGCATCACCAAGACGATGCTGCATCAGGAGTGGGCGATGACGATCGAGCAGGCGATCGAGGCCGAGGCGCAGGCGCAGACGATCTGCATGCTGACGCAGGACTTCACGCGCGCCTACGAGGCCTTCGCGGCGAAGCAGAAGCCGCGCTTCGAGGGCAATTGAAATGAGCGACACGGCGTACTTGGACTGGCCGTTCTTCGAGAGACGGCACACGGCTCTGGCGCGCGAGCTCGACGCTTGGGCGGCGATGAACGTCCGCGACGCCCATGGCGACGACGTCGACGCCGTCTGTCGCTCGCTGGTGCGTGCGCTCGGCGGCGCCGGCTGGCTCGGCCACGCCGTCGCCGGGCGCGAATACGGCGGCTGCGAAGATGCGATCGACACGCGAGCGATCTGCCTCGTCCGCGAGACGCTGGCGCGGCACTCGGGACTCGCCGACTTCGCGTTCGCGATGCAGGGCCTCGGCTCGGGAGCGATCAGCCTGGCCGGAACGCGCGAGCAGAAGGCAGCCTACCTGCCGCGCGTCGCTCGCGGCGAAGCGATCGCCGCCTTCGCGCTGTCCGAGCCCGACGCCGGATCCGACGTCGCGGCGATGCAGTGCCTCGCACGCCGGCAAGGCGACCACTACGTGCTCGACGGCGAGAAGACCTGGATCTCGAACGGCGGCATCGCCGATTTCTACGTCGTCTTCGCGCGCACCGTCGCGGCGGGCGCCGAGCCTGCCAGGCGCGGGGCGAAGGACATTTCCGCCTTCATCGTCGATGCCGGGGCGCCGGGTTTCGAGATCGCCGGGCGCATCGACGTCATCGCGCCGCATCCGCTCGCGTGGCTGAAGTTCAAGGATTGCAGCGTTGCGGACGCGCGCCGCATCGGCGCCGAAGGCGAGGGCTTCAAGATCGCGATGCGCACGCTCGACGTCTTTCGCACCTCGGTCGCCGCCGCCGCGCTCGGCTTTGCCCGCCGCGCTCTCGACGAGGCGCTTGCGCGGGCGACGACGCGGCGCATGTTCGACGGCGTGCTGTCCGACTTCCAGCTCACCCAGGCCAAGCTCGCGCAGATGGCGCTGACGATCGACAGTGCTGCGCTCCTGACCTATCGCGCCGCCTGGCAGCGCGACCAGGGCAGGAACGTGACACGCGAAGCGGCGATGGCCAAGCTCGCCGCGACCGAAGGCGCGCAGCAGGTGATCGACGCGGCGGTGCAGATCTGCGGCGGGCGCGGCGTCGTCAGCGACGAGCCGGTCGAGCGGCTCTATCGCGAGATCCGGGCCCTGCGCATCTACGAAGGCGCGAGCGAGGTGCAGCAGCTCATCATCGCCCGCGAGTTGTTGAAGGAACAACAGGCGAAGAAGGAAACGACGACATGAACGAGGCAATCCTGCCCGAGGGCTGGCCGCGACCGAAGGGCTACGCCAACGGCGTCGCCGCGCGAGGCCGGCAGCTCCATATCGCCGGGCAAGTGGGCTGGGACCCGGCCGGCGTATTCACGACCGACGACTTCGCGGCGCAGGCGGCGCGGGCGCTGCGCAACGTCGTCGCCGTGCTGCACGCGGCCGGTGCCCGGCCCGAGCACATCGTTCGCATGACCTGGTACGTGACGAGCAAGCGCGAATATCTTGCCGCCGGCAGCGAGATCGGCCGCGCGTATCGCGAGATCATCGGCTACTACGATATCGCGATGACGGCGGTCGAGGTGAGCGCACTGATCGAGGACCGGGCGAAGGTCGAGATCGAAGTCACCGCCGTCGTTCCGGACTGATCGACACCGCAACCTGCCGGGAGAATCGCACGATGGCCCCCTTGAAGGCGACATTTCACTGGGACGACCCGCTCCTTCTCGAGCAGCAGCTGAGCGGCGACGAGCGTGCCGTGCGCGACGCGGCGCGCGCCTATTGCCAGGATCGCCTGGCGCCGCGCGTCCTCGAGGCATTTCGCAACGGCACGACCGACGTCGCCATCTTTCGCGAGATGGGCGAGCTCGGCCTGCTCGGCGCGACGATCCCCGAGACCTACGGCGGCGGCGGAATGAACTACGTCTGCTACGGCCTGGTCGCGCGCGAGGTCGAGCGCATCGACTCCGGCTATCGCTCGATGATGAGCGTGCAGTCTTCGCTCGTCATGGTGCCGATCCATGCGTTCGGCACCGAGGCGCAGAAGCAGAAGTATCTGCCGAAGCTGGCCACCGGCGAGTGGATCGGCTGCTTCGGCCTGACCGAGCCGAACCACGGCTCCGACCCGGGCAGCATGGTGACGCGGGCGAGGAAGGTCGCCGGCGGCTACTCGCTGTCCGGCAGCAAGATGTGGATCACGAACTCGCCGATCGCCGACGTGTTCGTCGTCTGGGCCAAGGACGACGAGGGCGCGATCCGCGGCTTCGTCCTCGACAAGGGCGCCAAGGGACTGAGCACGCCGACGATCCACGGCAAGGTGGGGCTGCGCGCTTCGATCACGGGCGAGGTCGTGATGGACGAGGTCTTCTGCCCCGAAGAGAACGCCTTCCCCGAAGTGCGCGGCCTGAAGGGCCCGTTCACCTGCCTCAACTCGGCCCGCTACGGCATCGCCTGGGGTGCGCTCGGCGCGGCCGAAGACTGCTTCCAGCGCGCCCGCCAGTACACGCTCGACCGCAAGCAGTTCGGCAAGCCCCTGGCCGCCAATCAGCTCATCCAGAAGAAGCTCGCCGACATGCTGACCGACATCGCGCTCGGCCTGCAGGGGTGCCTGCGCCTCGGTCGGATGAAGGACGAAGGCACGGCGTCGACCGACCTGACTTCGATCATGAAGCGCAACTCGTGCGGCAAGGCGCTCGAGATCGCGCGCGCGGCGCGCGACATGCTCGGCGGCAACGGCATCTCCGACGAGTTCGGCGTCGCCCGCCACCTTGTCAACCTCGAGGTCGTCAACACCTACGAGGGAACGCACGACGTGCACGCGCTGATCCTCGGCCGCGCGATCACCGGGATCGCCGCGTTCTGAGAGCGAGACCGCATCGCCGACACGCGAGCGACATGCCGTACAGCGCCCACGTCGACAGCTTCGCGCGCGACCACCTGCCCGCGCGCGCGGCGCAGCCCGAGTTCCTGTTCGACCTGCCCGAGCTGCGCTTTCCCGAGCGCCTGAACTGCGCGACCGAGCTGCTCGACCGCCGCGTGCGCGAAGGCCGCGGCGACCGGCGCTGCGTGAGCGCGCCGGGCGGCCCGTCGTGGACCTACGCCGAGCTGCAACGCCAGGCCGACCGCATCGCCCACGTCCTCGTCGCCGAATGCGGCCTCGTTCCGGGCAACCGCGTGCTGCTGCGCGCCGCCAACAAGCCGATGCTCGTCGCGTGCTGGTTCGCCGTGATGAAGGCCGGCGGCATCGCCGTCGCGACGATGCCGATGCTGCGCGCCAAGGAGCTCGTGCAGATTATCGAGCGGGCGCAGGTGACGGTTGCCCTGTGCGACTCGAGCCTGCGCGGCGAGCTCGACGCCGCCGCAGCGTCGTCGCCGAGGCTCGGGCGCATCGTCTCGTTCGGCGATGCGGCGGCGGCCGACGGCCTGGAAGCGTGCATGGCGCGCCACGACGCACCGTTCGCCATCGTCGACACCGCCGCCGACGACACGTGCCTGCTCGCCTTCACCTCGGGAACGACCGGCCAGCCGAAGGCGACGATGCACTTCCATCGCGACGTGATGGCGAGCTGCCTGTGCTTCCCGCCGCACGTGCTGCGCGCCGCGCCCGAGGACGTCTTCATCGGCAGCCCGCCGCTTGCCTTCACCTTCGGTCTCGGCGGCCTGACGGTGTTTCCGATGCACATCGGCGCCTCGACCGTGCTGCTCGAGCGGGCCGGCCCGCCCGATTTGCTCGAGGCAATCGTTGCCCATCGCGCCACCGTCTGCTTCACGGCGCCGACCTCGTACCGCGCCATGGCCGCCAGCGCGCGCGAGAAGAAGATCGGCGTGCGCGACGGCGGGCTGCTGCGCAAGTGCGTCGCCGCCGGCGAGGCGCTTCCCGCCGCCACGCGCGCACTCTGGCGCGAGGCCGCCGGCATCGAGATCATTGACGGCATCGGCGCGACCGAGATGTTCCACATCTTCATCTCCGCCGACGAGGCGCACGCGCGGCCCGGCGCCACGGGGGTCGCCGTTCCGGGCTACCGGGCGCGCGTAGTCGACGACGACGGCAACCCGGTGCCCGCGGGCACGATCGGGCGGCTGACGGTGCAGGGGCCCACCGGCTGCCGCTACCTCGACGATCCGCGCCAGGCCGACTACGTGAAGGCCGGCTGGAACTACACCGGCGACGCCTACCTGCAGGACGCCGACGGCTACTTCCACTACCAGTCACGCACCGACGACATGATCATCTCGGCCGGCTACAACATCGCGGCGTTGGAAGTCGAAGACGTGCTGCTCCGCCACGAAGCCGTTGCAGAATGCGCCGTCATCGGCGTCGCCGACGATGAGCGTGGCCAGATCGTCAAGGCCTTCGTCGTCCTGCGCGAGTCGCACTCCCCCGGGCCGGAGATAACCAAGGCGCTGCAGGATTTCGTCAAGGCGAGCGTGGCCCCGTACAAGTATCCGCGCGCGGTCGAGTTCCGCGAGTCGCTGCCGAGGACGGAGACGGGGAAGTTGCAGAGGTTTCGGTTACGTGGCTGACGTGCCGCGCGGCTCGTTTCCTGTTGATGAGAAGCATGTCTTAAGCTCGCACGTCGAGCTTCGACCGGGGCAGGAGACGCTGGTGGGAAGGTCCCTCGAACAAAGGCCCTGCGTGAGCCATCCGTCCTCGGCGGCGGCCTTTGCGCCAATGCGTCTTCTGCGCCATGTGCCGGAGGACGGGCGACCCTCCACGATCGCCGGCGCCGTGCTCTTTGCCGACCTGGCGGACTTCACCGGCTTGACCGAGGCGCTGGCCGCCAAAGCAGGCACCGACGGTGCCGCGCTCGTCGGTCGCGACCTGAACGCAGCGCTCGGACCGGTGATTGATGCAGTCGTCCACAACGGTGGGGAGGTCGTCAAGTTCTCCGGGGACGGGCTGCTCTGCGTGTTCCTGGGAGCCGATTCACCGATCGACGCCGCGCAGCGCGCGGCGCAGGACATTGCCGCTGCGACCGTGCATGGGCCGACCGGCGAGCTGCATCGCTTTCGCATCGCCATAGTCAGCGGCTTGCTCACGGTCGCCCAGATCGGTGGCCACCGCGGGCGATTCGAGGTCGTCGCTGGTGGCGAGGCGGTCGAACACGCACAAGACCTGGTCGGCAAGGTCGCACCCGGAACGATCGGACCGGCGATCACACTGAGCCACCTCGCTGCAGCGCCTTTACCGCTTGATCGCGAGGATTTCGAGGCCTACTCGTACGTTCCGGACTACGTTCGTTCCCGCCTTGGCGGCGACCTGACCGATTGGATGCAGGAGCTGCGGAGCCTGACCATCCTCTTTGCCTCCGTCGAGATCGGTGAAGCACCAAATGCTATGCAGTCAGTCGCACATGCCTTGCAGGTGATCGTCGACCGGCAGGGCGGCCAACTCTTGCGCTTCAGCCTCGAAAGCCGGCGCCTCATCGCGGAAGTCGCATTCGGCCTGCCGATAGGAGCCGGATCGACGGGGCCTGCCGAAGCCCTGCAGTGCGCGCGCGCCCTGATTGCCCGCACTGGCGGGGCGCGGGTTGGCATTTCGACCGGGCGAGTCCTGCTCGGTCCGATCGGCTCGGCGGCTCGCCGCCAACTGACCACTCTCGGCGCGACGGTCAACCTGGCCGCGCGGCTGATGCAGCAGGCCGCGGAAGACGAGGCCGCTGCCGACGAGCCGACGTGGAACGCTGCCGGGGGAGCGCACCACGGCATCCGATCCAACGCTGTCCTGAAGGGCCTCGGTAGCCGAGGTTTCTGGCGCATTCCCGTCGCCACGCCTCCCGAAGCCAAGGGCGACGAGGCCTTCTTCGGCCGGGATGCAGAAATCGAAGCCGCACGTGCGGACCTGGCGTCAAAGGCCGTCCCGGCGCGCCCTGTCGTCATCCAGGGCGAGGCCGGCATCGGCAAGAGCCGCTTCTGCCGATGGCTGGCAGGAGAGCTTCGCGCCCAGGGCGACGTCGTCTGGTTGACCGCCGCCACGCCTGTCGGTCGCGATACGCCGTACTCGGGTCTTGCCTCCACGGTTGCCGAGCTCTGCGGGCTGCAACCGGGCATGAATGAGGCTCATCGCCTCCGCAAGGTCGCTGCGAACGTGCTGGGCGACGCTGATCGTGCGCCCCTGCTTGGCGACGTGCTAGGCCTCTCGCTCGGCGACACCGAGAAGACAGCTGCGCTGAATGGCAACGTGCGCGCCGAGAACATCCGCGAGGCGCTCGTGACGTTGATCTGCGGGCGCAGCGAGCGAGGCGCTGCGGCCTTGATCGTCGAGGACGCGCATTGGCTCGATTCGGCGAGCTGGGCGCTGCTTCAGCGATTGGCTCACGAAACAGAGTCGCCGCGCATCGTGCTGGTCACTCGGCCGATGCGAACGCTCGAGCCGCCCGAGCTCGATTCGATCCGGTCGCGCGACGCGCTTGTGCTCGATCTCGCTCCTCTCGCGACCGGCGACATCACCGCCGTCGTCGCAGCACGGATGGAGGCCCGCGACGTGCCTGTCGTGGTGACAGGGTGGATCATCGAGCGCGCGCAAGGCAATCCGTTCTTCGCGCAGGAACTGGCAGCGATGCTGATGGGCGTGGGGCTGGTCAGGATCCGCGACGGGGAGTTTCTGCGCATTCCGCTCTCTTCCGAGCTCGACGCCCTGCCGCTAGCCCGGACGATCGAGAGCACGCTCGAGCAGCGCATCGACCGGCTCGACGTCGAGAATGCCGTGGCGCTCAAGGTTGCGAGCGTCATTGGCCCATCGTTCAGCCTCGAGCTGCTGGCCGAGCTCGCGCCACTCTCGGGCTCGCGCGGCGTCGAGGCGACGGCCGAGCGGCTGCTCGAGGAGACCATGATCGTTCGCGAGGGGCCGGGGCAGTTCGCGTTTCGCCACCGCTACACCCAGGAAGCCGCGTACCGGATGTTGCCGGTCGACCAGCGCCGCGGCCTGCACCGTCGTGTCGCCGACTGGCTCGAGACCCGGCTCGGGGAGCGCTCGGAGGACCGGGCGGGCGAGATCGCCCACCACTGGTTCGAAGCGCAGGAAACGGACAAGGCGATCCGGTGGCTCGACTTTGCCGGCGTGCAGGCACTTCGCACCGGCGCGGATCGGGAGGCGGCCACGCATTTTCGCCGAGTGCTGTCGATCGGCGATGACCAGCCGATCGGGCGGCGCGCGGCATGGCGGCGCCAGCTTGCTCGCGCATTGTTCGGACTCGGAGAGGTCGAGGGCGTCGCCATCCAGGCACGGATCGCAGTCGAACTGGTCGGGCAGCGACTACCCCACGGGGCTCCCGGCTGGGTCTGGTTCTCGCTGCGAACGGCGTTGCGGCGGCTGCTCGGCATCGCCGGTTCGACGGGAGGGCGAGCAGCCGACGTCGACGACTTGCTGGAAGGCGCTCGAGCTGCCGGCCTCCTGGCCGAATCAGCGTACTTCGTGAATGCTCCCGAGATGATGGTCGGCAGTGCCCTGCTCGCCGTCGGCTTCGCCGATCGTACAGTGAAGGTCGCGCCCGTCTCGGTTGCCTATGGAATGCTCGGGATGGTTGCCGGAATGGCGCGTCTGCACGGCGTGGCGCTACGCTATCTCGAGCGGGGCCGGGCGCTGGCAGAGGCGGGCGGCGATACCTTTCAGCTCGGCGTCGCCTGGTTCTACACCGCCATGTATTGCGGCTGCATCGGCGACTGGAGAGGTTCGTTGGAAGCTTCGCAACGCGCGCTCTCGATCACCGAGGCCCTCGGCGCCGACATGCAGAGCGGTTTTCAGCTCACGCTGATCGCGACCAATGCCTTGTACACCAGCGAGTACTCGAAGACGCGCGCATGGATGCTGACCGTCCGCCAGCGCGCGGAGCGCTCGGCCAATGTCCAGCAGCTCGGCTGGGCGAGCAACGTCGTCTCGGTGATTCACCTGCATCAGGAGGACTACGACAAGGCGATCGAGCTTTCGGAGCGCGCCAAGCAGATCTTTCTGGTCGAGCGCGACCTCATCTCGCTCATCATCTCCGAGGGCGTCCAGAGCGCGGCGTTGGCGCGCTCTGGAGCGATCGAAGAGGCACTCGTGGCCGCCGACCGAGCCTCGGTTCTGATCGGCAAGGCGCGCCCTACGACTTGGGGCCAGCTCGAGGGGTTCGCCGGGCCGTGTGAGGCATACGCGCTTGCGCTCGACCGGGGCCTGATCGATGGCAGGCGCGCGCGCACGGCGCTTGCGGGCCTGCTTCTGTTTGCCATCGTCTTCCCGTTTGGCCGTCCGCGTTATCGATGGATCAGGGGGCTGTTCGCGATCGCTTCGGGCTCGCCCCGATCGGCGCAACGGCACCTTCGACGCGCCATCGTGCTGGCGCGGGACTGGAATATGCCGTTCGAGGAGTGGCGAGCCACCGACCTCCTGACCGGGTTGGTCGGCAGGGCCGAGAGCGAGCTGCTTCGTGCGAGGGCGGGCGCGCTGCGCGCCGCGATCCACGAAGCGGGCTGACGCTCAGCCCGAAGTCCAGGACGTCCGGCAGCGCACGCGCGCGCGCAGCCGGCCAAAGATCCGATACAAGCCGTAGAGCGTGCGGTTGACCAGCACGAACTCCGGCCGGATTCCGACGAGGGCGTTGTCCCTCAGCATCCGGAAGAAGCGTCGCCGACCCTCGGTGACGAACTCCGGGTCGGCGCCGAAGTCGTGGCGCTCGGCGCGGAACGGGATCGCCAGCCAGTCGCGAAACGGCTTCAGCGACGTTCGATCGACCTCACGGGCGTCTTCGGCGGACAGGTGCGCGAACAGGCCCATGTCGAGGTAGACCCTGTGCGCCGCCTCGTCGTCGTCGGCGATCGCCGAACGCCAGACGCGGCGGATCAGCGACTCGCAATCGGGCGGGATCCAGCGCGTGCAGCCGAAGTCGAGCACGCCGATGCGGCCGTCGCTCTCGAAGCGGAAGTTCGCGGGATTCGGGTCGGCATGGATCCGGCCGTGCAGGTGCAGGGATTGCGCAAAGACGTCGTACAGGCGCTGCGCCGCCCGGTCTCGCTCCGACTGGCATGGCCGGGTACGGAGCCAGGCATCGAGGTCGCGCCCCGCGAGGCGCTCCGTCGTCAACACCGTTGGCCCCGACAGCGCCGGAAACGGCTTGGGAATGGCCACGCCCTCGAGGTCAATCCGTTCGGCGAACCAGGCGAGGCCCTCCGCCTCCTGCTCGTAGTCGCACTCTTCGAGCAGGCGAGTCTCCACCTCGGCCAGCAGGTGTGCGTAGTGAATGCCCTGCGGGAACATGCCGACAGCCCGGCGCAGCAGGCGCAGGTCGGAGCGAACCGTCTCCTCGATGCCCGGGTACTGGATCTTGACCGCGACCTCCAGCCCGTCCCGAGTCACCGCCGCGTGAACCTGGCCAAGGCTCGCGGCTGCGAACGGGACCGGATCGAAGGAGGTGAAGTGCCCTTCGATCGGCCCAACTTCGCTACCGAGCAGGTGCCGCGCCAGCTCCGGCCCGATCGGCGGCGTCCGGTGCCCGCAGCCCACGAGCTCGCGCGCGACGGGATCCTTCAGCAGATCGTCTTCGAGCGCAAGAAACTGGGCGACCTTGAACGCCGCACCGCGCAACTCGAGCAGCGCGGATACGAGGATGCGGCCGGGCTCGGCATCTCCGCGGGAGGATCGACGCAGGCCCAGTCGGCCCAACATATGTCCGGACCCGGCTTCGACGGCGGCGCGGCCGAGGCGCAGGCTCCGCGCCATGCCGGAAACCGGAGGCAGGCGCGCCGTCAATGCCGACGCGCCGGCAGCGAGCGAAAGTCGCGCAGCATCTCCAGCAGGCTCACCGGGTCGACGAGGCGGGTCGCACGATCGGGTTTCATGAAGAGGTTGAGCAGCGGCTTCAGAAACCGGTCGTGCGGCTGGCGCAGGAGTTCGTGGAGGTGGACGAGCAACCCCGCGTCGCCGAAGGCGGGGCGCCGGATCAGGAGGCCGTCGATCAAGTAGCCGAAGGCACAAACCGCGCGGATCGTTCGGGCATACCGCACCGAACGATCGGTCTCCCACATGGCGACGAGGAACAGCGCAACGCTGCACAGCGTGTCGGCGATCTCGGTTCGCACGTCTTCGTAGCGGAATTCGGGCGGCAGGCTGATGATGGATTGGTTGGCGTCCAGCAGGATGAGGAAGTAGTGGGTGGAGGCATCGTGGAGCTCGAGAAGCTCCGGCAGGTGCGACGTGCCAGTTGCAGACAGCGCCGCGAGCCAGGAACGGCTGAAGTCGCGGTACATCTCCAGGTTCCCCAGCACCTGCATCGTGAAGTAGGCGAAGGCTCCTTCCAGGGTGCGATTGCCCGGCGCATTGGGGATTTGCGCCGTGAGCCACGCTTCGCCGAGCGCCTCCCGGCTTGGATAGCGGTTGTAGAGAACGCTGGGCTTGATTCCGAGATAGGCGGCAGCGGCTCCGAAGGACGCGGAGTAGCCCAGGTGGTTGAAGGCGCTTACGACGTCTTCATGCTCTAGTTTTTTGGTCATATTCCTTCTCCCGGAGGATCGATGCGACGATCTTGAAGTTCACCGTGCAGTCCAACTTCTGCAGGATGTCGCGTGCTGCTTCGAGGCCGGACGTGACGGCCGCTTCGATCGAGCCGCAGGAAAGCGCCGTGCGGGTCCAGTCGCCCGCAAGCCAGAGGTTCTTTACGCCGGTTTCGAATACATGGGGGCGGGCTTTCTGGGTCTTCGGGTTCGCTTTGACGTAGCGCTCGCTGGCCGTGGCATTGACGCTGACGAATATGCTGCTGGGCGTGCCCGCCTGCAATCGACCGGCGTACTGTTTCCGCCATTCCGCTGGTGCCTTTCCATTGGGTCTCCAGTCCTTGGCGGCGCCGTCGTCGATCTCGCCGCACGCATACACGGGCTTCTTGAAGTTCCCCTCGACGAGGTGGTCCATCGCGGCGGTGCAACGCAAGGGCGCCGCGATGCCCGAGATCAGCGACGCCGGGTAGAGCGCGTCGCCGGTGGCCCAACTCTGCAGGCCGACCGTCGCGCAGTGTTCAATCCCCGCCAGCCTCTTCTTGAGCGGGTCGGGCAGACCCGGGATCGTGCCGTCGAACGGCGGAATCGCGAGGACGTAGGCTTGCGCGTAAAAGGGGACTGGCTTTTGGGGCGGCTGAATCGGAGGGCACGTTCTTTCGGTATCGGGCCAACCGTCGTGGATCGCAGGCCCCCATTTCTTGAATTCTTTGGAATCCGAATCCAAGAGCTCTTGGTAGGTTACCGATTGCACGACGTCGCTGACGATCGAGAGTTGCGTGACCGCGTAGCCCAGCTGAACGTTTACCCCGCGGTCCTTGAGCGCCTGATACATCGGGCCGATGACAGCTTCGCCGGTGCCACCGACCAGCCGCTTGAAGGGCGCCGTCACGTAGTTGAGGAACAGGCGGCCGAATCCGTTGATGAAGGTGCCTGCCGCGATCTGGTCCGGCGTGGTGAAGAGGCCGGCGGTCACCGCGTCCAGAATTCGGCTGCTCTCGGCGAAGCCGGGCGCCACGCCGTAGCGCTGGAGCCACTCCTGAATGGAGACATCGTCCTGGGTCTGCAGCGCACGGATCCAGTCCACGTATTCGCCTTCCGGCAGCTTGCTTGGATCGGCGATCGCCCAGGTTGGAAAGAGGCCCGTCATGTCGAGGCCGATGGCAATGGTGGTGAGCAGCTCGAGGAGCTCGCCGACCAGCGCGGTTTCGGGGCGCTGATTGGCTCCGCCCCAGGCGCAACGTGCGACCCAGCGAAGCACCGTAGCGAGGGCCGCGATCTCGCCTTGCCCGGTCTTACGTTCGTCGTCCGTCGGGCGCGCCAGCTCGAACAGGCAAAGCAGCCCCAGCAGGAATTTGACGAGGGTGAGGAGCACTAGAAGCATGCCCGTGAAGGCGCTGCCGGTGGTGTCGATCGCAGCGACGCGCTGCCAGGCTCCGATGAACGCTCGCAGCATCGGTCTCGGCGTGGAATTGGTGCTGTCCAGGTGCACGGCGAGTCGCAGCAACTGGGGTGAAAATCGGTCGGCCTTGTTTGCCGCCAACCAGTTCTCGAGAGGCATGCGAGAACCGACCTTCGGCCAGGGCTCGAAGCAGAGGTTCCAGGCGTCGTCGAGCGGACCGTCGGCACGGCGAGGCAGGCGGACGGTCGAGATAGGGAGCAGCGCGTCATCGGCCTTGCACAACGTCAGGATGTGCGGAAGGTTTGCGT
>DATMGW010000123.1:0-2416 GCA_035555295.1 Caldimonas sp. | reverse complement strand
GTTCCCAGCGGTCAAGGGCCTCTGGGACAAGCCCAGCGTGCTGAACAACGTCGAGACCTTCGCCAACATCAATCCCATCATCCTCAAGGGCTTCGAGTGGTTTGCGGCCACGGGCTCCGAGAAGAGCAAGGGCACCAAGGTCTTCGCCCTGGGCGGCAACATCACCCATGCCGGCCTGGTCGAAGTGCCGATCGGCATGCAGCTCGGGGAGATCATCAACGAGATCGGCGGCGGCGTGCCCGGCGGCAAGGCCCTGAAAGCCGTGCAGCTCGGCGGCCCGTCGGGCGGTTGCGTACCGTACTGGCACCTCGACACGCCGGTCGACTATGAGTCGCTGCAGGAGCTCGGCGCCATCATGGGCTCCGGCGGCCTCGTCATCATGGACGAGGACTCGTGCATGGTCGACATGGCGCGCTTCTTCCTCGAGTTCACCCAGGAAGAGAGCTGCGGCAAGTGCCCTCCCTGCCGGGTCGGCACCAAGCGCATGCTCGAGATCGTCGAGCGCATCTGTACCGGCGAAGGTGAAGAGGGCGACATCGAGCGCCTTCAGGAGCTCGGCGAGATGATCAAGCAGACCGCGCTCTGCGGCCTCGGCCAGACGGCCCCCAACCCGGTGCTGTCGATGATCCGCCACTTCCGCCACGAGTGGGAAGCCCACATCCGCGACAAGCACTGCGAAGCCGGCGTCTGCGCGACCATGTTCAAGGCGCGCTGCACCAACGCCTGCCCCGCCGACGTCGACGTGCCGGGCTTCGTCAGCCTGGTCGGCGAGAAGCGCTTCGACGAGGCCCTCGTGCTGCATCGCGAGCGCAACCCGCTGGCCTCGATCTGCGGCCGCGTGTGCTTCCACCCCTGCGAGAGCAAGTGCCAGCGCGCCGGCTTCGACGCGCCCGTCGCCATCCGTGCCGTCAAGCGCTTCATGACCGAGCAGGAGACCACCATCACCCTGCCCGAGGTCCTCGTGAACGACGAGAACGCCAGGCGCAAGGTGGCCGTGATCGGTTCTGGTCCGGCCGGCCTGTCGTGCGCCTACTTCCTCGCCCGCCTCGGCTACAAGCCGACGATCTTCGAGGCCGAACCGACCGCGGGCGGCATGCTCGTGCAGGCCATCCCGGCCTACCGTCTGCCGCGCGAGGAGCTCGGCCGCGAGATCTCCATGATCCAGGAGATGGGCGTGCGTCTCGAGTGCAACAAGGCGCTCGGCCGCGACTTCACCCTGAAGAGCCTGCGCGACGACGGCTACGAGGCAGTGTTCCTCGGCGTCGGCGCTCCGCAGGGCGCCCTCATCGGCGTGCCCGGCGAGGACGGCGAGGGTGTCACCGAGGCGCTCTCGTTCCTCAAGACCTACAACGTCGACGGCACGGTCGAGGTCGGCAAGCGCGTCGCGGTGATCGGCGGCGGCAACTCCGCCATCGACGCGGCCCGCACCGCCCTGCGCCTCGGCGCAGACCAGGTGACGATCCTCTATCGCCGCACGCGCGCCCAGATGCCCGCGTGGGCCGAGGAGATCGACGCCGCCGAGGAGGAGCGCATCGTGCTCCAGCCGCTCGTCGCGCCGGTCGAGATCGTCCACGACGACGCCGGCAAGCTGGTCGGCGTGAAGTGCCGCCCGATGACCCTCGGCGACTACGACTCGAGCGGCCGTCGCCGCCCGGTGGCCGGCCGCAACGCCGACTTCGTCGTCGAGTGCGACCAGGTGATCGCCGCGATCGGCCAGTGGCTCGACAGCGCGCCGCTGTTCGACGGCATCGACGTCGAGACCACCAAGAAGGGCTGGCTCAAGATCGACAAGGAAGGCCGCACCTCGGCCGACTGGATCTTCGCCGGCGGCGACGCCGTCACGGGTCCGGCCTCGGTCGTGGGGGCCATCGGAGCCGGCGAGAAGGCCGCCGTCTCGATCGACGCCCACCTGACGGGCTCAAACCACGCCTTCTGGCGTCGCGACGTCGCCGTCGACACCGCGTTCGACCCCGACGCCGACCCCGAAGAGACACCCCGCGCCGGCGTACCCGTCGTGGCCGCCAACGTGCGCGTCGGCAGCTTCGACGAAGTCGAGCTCTCGTGGGCGGCCGAAGTGGCCGTCGCCGAGGCGCGACGCTGCCTGCGTTGTGACTACGGAAAGACCTGTGCCGAGACTGAGGTGAACCGCTGATGCCAACCCTCACTGTAGACGACATCCAGGTCGAGGTGCCGGACGGAACGACCATCCTGCAAGCCGCCCGGCAGGCCGGCTCGAAAGTCCCGAGCCTGTGCTACCTCGAAGACGTTCAGACGATCGGCGCCTGCCGCGTCTGTCTGGTCGAGGTCGTGGGCGCCAAGGCGCTCGTGGCTTCCTGTGCCGCCCCGGCGGCCGAGGGCATGGTCGTCAAGACCAACTCCGCCCTCGCCCGCAAGGGACGCACACGAAGCCACGAGC
>DATMGW010000122.1:0-2878 GCA_035555295.1 Caldimonas sp. | reverse complement strand
AGAAATAGTACGGGCCGTCGATCTTGTCCATCTCGCCGGTCTGCGAGTCGCCGACGACGAGCGCCGGCCGATACACCGTCCACGGCACTTTCGATTCCTTGCGCACGATCTTTTCGCTCTCGTGCTTGGTCATGAAATACGGGTGGTCCAGGCCTTCGGCCTCGTCGAACATGTCTTCGCGGAAAACGCCTTCGAACAAGCCCGCAGCGGCAATCGAGCTGACGTGATGCAGATGCCCGGCGTCGACCGCTTTCGCGAACTCGACGATGGCGCGCGTACCGTCGATGTTCGCGGCGATCTGCGAATCGGCATCGGCCGAGAGGTCGTACACCGCGGCCAGGTGGTAGACGTGATCGACGTGGCCCTTGAGCGCCTTGACGTCGTCGGCCGAGACGCCGAGGCGCTTGGCCGTCAGGTCGCCATAGACGGGAATGGCGCGTGCCTTGCGCGCCGCGCCTGCGAGGCCCCAGTAGTCGAGCAGGTCGTCGATCTTGCCCTGGCTCTCGCGCCGGAGCAGGAAGTGCACCGTCGCACCGCGCCGCGCGAGCAGGGTCTTGACGAGCCGCTTGCCGATGAACCCGGTGGCCCCGGTGACGAAGTAGTGCATGCGTTCCCCTCAGCGCGCCGTGGAAGGCGCATTCTTCTGCAAACAGGGCGAGCGTCCGCGAGGGGCTAACCCCAACGACGGCCGGCGCGGCCCTGGGGCCGTCGATCACCCGGGTAGCCGCGACGAGATTAGGGTGCTTGCCCGACCGACGGCGTCTAGACTTGAATTGAGCGGTGCGCTTGTTGCAGCCGCCACCAACCGAGGAAGCGTCACCATGGTCAAGAAACTCAAGGCGATGGCCGACAAGCAGAAGCGTGCGGCCGGCGCGGGCCTGTTCGACAGCGAGCTCGCCGGCGCCGTGAAGGAATCGGCACAGCAGATCTGGCTCGCCGGCATGGGTGCCTTCGCGAAGGCACAGGCCGAAGGCAAGCACGTCTTCGAAGCCCTCGTCAAGGAAGGCGCTTCGCTACAGAAGAAGACGCACATCGCCGCCGAGGAAAGATACAGCGAAGTCACCACGAGGATGACGCACATGGCCGAAGACGTGACGGCGAAGGCGGGCCAGCATTGGGACAAGCTCGAGTCGATCTTCGAAGAGCGAACTGCGAAGGCCCTGAAAAGGCTCGGCGTCCCCTCGGCGAGAGACGTCCAGGCGCTGCAGGATCGCATCGACGCGCTGACCGCCGAGCTTGCGACGCACTCGAAGCACGCCGCGAAAAAGGCCGCGCCGGCCAGGACCGCCGCCAAAGGCGCAACGCGCAAGAGGGCCGCGAAGAAGACGGCGCCTCCGGCCGCCTGAGGAACACCTCGTCGCGGCGCTGCCGCGGCGCTCGGATACAGCGCAGAGGGCGCCACCGCGCCCTCTCTTCATTCCCGACATCGCTCAGCGCGAGGCGACGCCGAGGTAGCGCGCTTCCAGGTGGCGGCGAAAGTGCAGCGGACTCAGGCGCTCGCCGCTGGCGCTGGCTGCGAGCTCGGCCGTCGTCCAGCGGCTCGCCCGCTGCCAGATGCGGGCGCGCAGCCAGGCGAACACCGGCGCGAAATCGCCGGCGCAGATGCGGCCATCGAGATCCGGCGTGTCGCGACGAATCGCCGCGAACCATTGCGCCGCGTACATCGCGCCCAGCGTGTAGCAGGGAAAGTAGCCGTAGAGCCCGGCGCTCCAGTGCACGTCCTGCATGCAGCCGTCCTTGTAGTTTCCGCGCGTGTCGACCCCGAGCAGCGACGCCATCTTCTCGTCCCACAGCGCCGGGATGTCGTCGGCCTCGATCTCGCCTTCGATCAGGCGCCTCTCGATGTCGAAGCGCAGGATCACGTGGGCCGGGTAGGTGAGCTCGTCGGCGTCGACCCGGATCAGGCCGGGCTCGACCCGCGTCAGCAGCCGTTGCAGGTTGCCGGCCTCGAACGCCGGCTGGTCGCCGAAGTGCCTGGCGAGGAGCGGCGCGAGGCCGGCGATGAAGCCGGCGCTGCGGCCGAGCTGCATCTCGAACGACAGGCTCTGGCTTTCGTGGATTGCCATCGAGCGGGCACGCGCGATCGGCTGACCCAGCGACTCGCGCGGCAGGTTCTGCTCGTAGCGGGCGTGGCCGGTCTCGTGGATCGTGCCCATCAGGCTCTGCACGAAATCGTCCTCGCGATAGCGTGTCGTCAAGCGCGTGTCCTCGGGAACGCCGCCGCTGAACGGGTGCGCGCTTTCGTCGAGACGGCCGGCCTCGAAGTCGAAGCCCAGCATCGCCATGACCTCGAGACTCATGGCGCGCTGCGCCGCAAGCGGAAACGGGCCGACGGGCTCGACGACGAAGGAGCTCGCCTGGCGATCGCGAACGGCAGCGATCAGCCCCGGCAACCAGGTTTGCAGGTGGCCGAAGAGCGACGCCACTTCGAGGCTCGTCATCCCCGGCTCGAAGCGATCGATCAGCGCGTCGTAGGGCGACAGGCCGCTCGCCTCGGCGAGGCATTTCGCTTCCTCGCGGACGAGGCGGACGACCTCGCGAAGGTTGACGAGATGGCCGGCCCAGTCGTCGGCCGGACGCTGCCGGCGCCAGGCGTGCTCGCAGCGCGACGTCGCCAGCGACCTGGCTTCGACGAGCGCCGACGGCACGGCGTTGGAGCTGATCCAGTCGCGGCGGATTTCGCGCAGGTTTGCTCGCGCCGCGGCGTCGAGCCGCTCGGCCTCGGCCCGCTGCAGCAGCGTCGCGAGACCGGGCTCGCAGCGCATCCGATGCAGCAGCGCGTCCATCTCCGCGAGCGCCAGGGCACGGGCTTCGCTGCCCTTGGGCGGCATCATCGCGGCGCGGTCCCAGCTGGCCATCGAATAGAGATGGCCGAGCC
>DATMGW010000121.1:0-3809 GCA_035555295.1 Caldimonas sp. | reverse complement strand
CCCGTCATGCCGAGGTCAAGGGCGAGCGTGAGCAGGCGCGCGATGCCCTGAAGGGCCTGATCCACCAGATGCTCGCCGAGCTCAACGAGCTGGGCTCGAAGACCGGCGACTTCAGCCAGAGCGTCGGCCGCTACGCCGAAGTGATCGAGGAAGCCGACTCGCTCGAGAGCCTGACCGGCGTCGTCCGCGAGATGGTCAACGAAAGCCGTGCCGTGCAGACGCTCGTGCAGCAGACGCAGGAGCGGCTGCAGGAAGAGCACAGCAAGGCGACCGGCCTGAGCGAGCGCGTCATCACGCTCGAGGACGAGATGCGGCGCCTGTCCGACGAAGTCTCGACCGATCAACTCACGCAGATCGCCAACCGGCGCGGCCTGATGCTGGCCTTCGAGATCGAGCGCTCGCGCGTCGAGCGCAACGGCGGCCATCTCTCGATCGGCCTGCTCGACATCGACAACTTCAAGCGCCTCAACGACGAGCTCAGCCACAGCGCCGGCGACGAAGCGCTGAAATCGCTCGCCGGCGTCGTCAGCAAGACCTTGCGTCCGACCGACCGCGTCGCCCGCTACGGCGGCGAGGAGTTCGTCGTCCTGCTGTCCGAAACTCCCGTCGACGAAGGCGAGCAGATCCTGACCCGCCTGCAGCGGTCGCTGACGGGCGGCCTCTTCATGCACAAGGACAAGCAGGTCTTCGTCACCTTCTCGGCCGGCGTCACCGCCTATCGCCTGGCCGAGCGCATCGAGGTGTCGCTCGAGCGCGCCGACCAGGCGCTCTACGAAGCGAAGCGGACCGGCAAGAACCGCACGTGCATCGGCTGACGCCGTCGGCTCAGGCGGCGTCGGCGTCGGCGTCGGGCGCGCCGAGCAGGCGCAGCGCGCGCTGCACGTCGCGCTCGAAAGCGCCGACCGTGGCCTCGGGCGCGGTCGAGCGCAGCAGCGCCAGGCGAAAGGCATCCGATTCGCTCGCGTAGAAGGCGCGCACGACCGGTCGTGCATCGGCGGGCAGCGCTTCTGTCAGCGAGTTGAGAAAGCACTCCATCGCCAGCAGGCTGCCTTGCAGCTCGCTGATCTGGTCGCTGAGTTTTTGCAGGTCGTCCATGGGCCGGGGCCGGTTTGCCTAGCGCTGCGCCGCCCGGATCGCGCGCATCGCGAGGAACTGGGCGGCGATGCGCTCGGCCAGCGCGGTCTCGAAGCGCTTGTCTTCCCGATCGAGGCGGGCGGTGGCCAGGCGATCGCGCTCGGTGCGGCAGGCCAGGGCGAATTCGCGAAAGACCTCGCGCGTGCGTTCCGAATCGTGAGCGTCGTTGTCCATGAGCTTCGATGTTCGCAATCGGCGTGCCAATCGCGCGCCGCCGTCATGGAAGGCGTGGGATTCGAACCCACGGGGGACTTTCGCCCCCGCTGGTTTTCAAGACCAGTGCCTTAAACCGCTCGGCCAGCCTTCCTGCGCGAAGTGTAGTGGTTGCGCTTTCCGCGAGCCGGGCTGCTGCGGGCAGGAATGGGCAGGCGACGGCAAACCGGTAAGGGCTGCCGCAAAGCCTGCTGGCCGGCATCCGCACCTTGCCCGACCGCGCTGGCGTCAGCGGGTTCTTCAAGGCTTCTTCGCCGTCTCGCAGGCGACCTGGAACACCTCGCGCCGCGCGTCGCCGATCCGCACCGCGGTGAGCTTGCCGCCCCAGACGCAGCCCGTGTCGAGGCCGAGCAGGTCGCCGCGCTCGACGAGTCCCAGCGTCGACCAGTGGCCGAACGCGATCGGCGTCCCGGCGGTCCTGCGGCCCGGCGCGTCGAACCACGGGAAGAAACCCGGCGGCGCGTCGGTGGCGCCGTCCTTCACCGAGTACTCGAGCGTGCCGTCGGCGGATACGAAGCGGATCCGCGTCAGCGTGTTGAGGGTGAAGCGCAGGCGCGCGTCGCCTTGCAGCGCGTCGCTCCAGCGAAACGGCTCGTTGCCGAACATCGCATCGAGAAAGTCGCGCAATGGCGCCTCGCGCAGGCGCCGCTCGAGCGCGCCGGCGAGCTCCAGCGTCAGCGCCAGGTCCCATTGCGGAACGACGCCGGCGTGCAGCATCAGCCAGCCGTGCTCGTACACCGCCATGCGGCGCTGCCGGATCCATTCGAGCCACGCCTCGCGGTCGGGGGCGTCGAGGATGTCGTCGAGCGTGTCGCTGCGGTGCTTCGGCCGGATCCCGGCGGCAACGGCGAGCAGATGCCAGTCGTGGTTGCCGAGGATGCAGGTTGCCGCGGCGTCCAGATCGCGCAGGCGCCGCAGCGTCGCGAGCGACGCCGGGCCGCGGTTGACGAGGTCGCCGAGCACGTAGAGGTGGTCGCGCGAAGGCGAAAAACCGATCTCGCCGAGCAGGCGATCGAGCGCGCCGGCGCAGCCCTGGACGTCGCCGACGAGGTAGTGCATGGATCGATTCTGCTACGCTCCTCGTCCGCCTACGCCAGCGCCCACGCATGGACGTTGCCCTCCTGCTCTTCCTGATCTTCCTGAATTCGCTGTTCGCCATGTCGGAAATGGCGCTCACCACCAGTCGCAAGGCGAGGCTGCAGGTCATGGTCGAGGCGGGCGACTCGGGGGCGACGCACGCGATGGCGCTGCACGACGACCCGACCAAGTTCCTCTCCGTCGTTCAGATCGGCATCACCTCGATCAGCATCCTGAACGGCATCGTCGGCGACGCAGTGTTCTCGGCGCCGTTCGCGCACTGGCTGCACGCCACCTTTCCCGTCGGCGACCGCGCCGCCGAGATCTCGGCCACGGCCATGGTCGTCGTCTCGATCACCTTCCTCAGCATCGTCTTCGGCGAGCTCGTTCCAAAGCGGCTCGGCCTGATGTACCCCGAGACGATCGCCCGCTTCGCGGCGCGGCCGATGGAGTGGCTGTCGCTGATCGCCCGGCCCTTCGTCAAGCTGCTGTCGTGGTGCACCGAGGCGACGCTGAAGCTGCTCGGCGTCCGCGGCGCGCCCGACCGCAGCGTTACCGAGGAGGAGATCAACGCGAGTCTCGAAGAAGGGCTCGACGCCGGCGTCATCGAGGCGCAGGAGCACCAGATGGTGCGCAACGTCTTTCGCCTCGACGACCGGCAGGTCGGCTCGATGATGATCCCGCGCGCCGAGATGGTCTGGCTCGAGTCGACGGCAAAGCCGGAGGACGTGCTGGCCATCGTCAGCAACGACGAGCACTCGCGCTATCCGGTCTGCCGCGGCGGCCTCGACGACGTGCTCGGCGTCGTCAGCGCCCAGGCGCTGTTGCGCCAGTCGATGCAGGGCAAGCCCTTCGTGCTCGAGGACGTGCTGCAGCCGCCGGTGTTCGTCCCGGAGACGCTTTCCGGGATGGAGCTGCTCGAGCACTTTCGCGCCTCGAGCGTGCAGATCTGCTTCGTCGTCGACGAATACGGCGAGGTGCAGGGCATGATCACCTTGCGCGACGTGCTCGAGGCGATCACCGGCGAGTTCAGCACCGAGACCGAGGCCGGGTCGTGGGCGGTGCAGCGCGACGACGGCAGCTGGCTCTTCGACGGCCTCATTCCGACCCCGGAGCTGAAGGACCGGCTGGGGCTGAAGGACCTTCCGGAAGAGGACCGCGGTCGCTACAACACGCTCGCCGGAATGATCATGCTGCTGCTCGGGCGCCTTCCCGACACCGCCGACTCGGTCGAGTGGGAGGGCTGGCGCTTCGAGGTCGTCGATCTCGACGGCAAGCGAGTCGACAAGGTGCTGGCCAGCCCGCTCGGGTCGGTTGGCGATTCTGGAGCCCACATTTGAACCGCCCCGCGCCCTCGCTGTACCGCCGCTCGACTCCGCTCGACC
>DATMGW010000120.1:0-4550 GCA_035555295.1 Caldimonas sp. | reverse complement strand
CGGCGGCGGCGAACGACGCGGCGATCGCCGAGCCGACGCCGCCGCAGCCGATGACGACGACGCGCGCGCCGGCGACGCGCCGGCCCTTGCGCGCGACGCCGCGAACGAAGCCCGAGCCGTCGAACTGGTCGCCGAGCCATGTGCCGTCGGCGCGCTTGAGAAGGGCGTTGCAGGCGCCGGCGATCCGCGCCGTCGGCGTCGCCTCGTCGGCGAGCGCCAACGTCGTCACCTTGTGCGGCATCGTCACGAGGGCGCCGTGCAGGTTCGTCACGCGGGCCAGCGCGGCGAGGGCGGCCGGGTAGTCCTCGGCTTTCACGCCCATCGGCACGACGACCGCGTCGATGCCGTGCTTGCGGAACCACGGGTTGTAGATCATCGGCGCCTTGAACGACTCGGTCGGATAGCCGAGGTGGGCGATGAGCTTCGTGCGGCCGTTGATCATGGCGGGGTCGGATGGTACAAAAACGGCCCGACCCTCAGGCACGGCAGCCGGCAGCTGCCGTTCGTCCCTGCGACGCCGGCGCTCGATGATCGTTCGCTTCGTAGGGAGATAGCGAAACTGCGATCGGCGCGGGGTCCGCGGATTCAGTCGTCGAGGTTCAGCTCGACGCGGTGCAGGTCTTCGGCGACGAGCTCGGGCGAGCGCGCGCGCAAGTGGTCGTCGAGGCTCAGGTCGCGCGCCAGGTCGAGCGCCTGTTCGGCGGTCAGCCCCGGGTTGAGGCCGACGAGGCGTTTCGAGCAGCGCGCATACCAATCGAGGTTGGAGCGCACGTACTCGGAGCCTTCCTGGTCCCAGCGCGAGGGCTGGGTGCTTGTCTGGTCGAACGAGGAGTTCATCGTGTCGTGGAGCGGCAGGATCGAAGACGAAAGTCTCGCCGGGTTGCTTGCGCGTGCACAGGGCGCAGGCAGCCGTCTGTCCTGAGACGAAGGTAACGACGGCTCAATTCGTGAAGTTTTCTTGGCCTCGCTCGCTTTCGGCCGACGCACCCCCACCTCGCGGCAATCCTGGTTCTATACCAGCATTCGCTGCGGAATTGATCCTGCACAATCCGCGAGCCGAAACGCCGCGAGCCGCGCCGCGCTTGGGCAATGATCCGGGAAGACGTCGCCTTGGGGAGCGGGATGAGGACGTGGTCGGTGTTGTGCGATTTCGACGGGACCGTCGCGCAGGAAGACGTGACCGATTCGCTGTTGATGCGTTTTGGCCGTCCGGGCTGGGACGTGCTGGAGGTCGCCTGGCGCGAAGGCCGGATCGGCTCGCGCGAGTGCATGGCCGGGCAGATCGCGCTGCTCGACTGCAGCCGCGACGAGCTCAACGAGCACCTCGCCGGCATGTCGGTCGATCCCGACTTCGGCCGCTTCGCGGCCGCGGTCCGCGCTGTCGGCGCCTCGATCACGATCGTCAGCGACGGGCTCGACTACGCGATCGCCTCGATCCTGCGCCGGCACGGGCTCGGCGGTCTCGCCGTCGTCGCGAGCCGCCTCGTGCAGACCGCGCCGCGCCGATGGAAGCTCGAGTTCCCGAACGCGCGCGGCGACTGCGTCGGCGCCAGCGCCACCTGCAAATGTGCCTGGGCGGCAGCGCCGCTCGTCGCACCCGGAACGCGCGTGCTCATGATCGGCGACGGTGCCTCGGACTTTTGCGTCGCGCGCCGTGCCGACCTCAGCTTCGCGAGCAAGCGGCTGCTCGAGCATTGCCTGGACAACGGGATCCGCCATCGCGCCGTCGCCAACTTCGCCCAGGCGCTCGAGCTGTGGGCGGAGCTGTCGACGACGACGACGCGGGCCGGCGCCGTGCGCCTGGCCTCACCCTGCCGGGACCTGCCTTCATGAGCGACGCCCAGCTGCTGGCCGACGAAGCAAAGTACTGCTCCTTCGGCGACACTGTTCACTACGTCGAGCCGCCGAAGATCTTCGCGCGCTGCGAAGGCAGCTATCTGTTCGATACCGCCGGCGTTCCCTTCCTCGACCTGCAGATGTGGTATTCGGCCGTCAACTTCGGCTACGCCAACCCGCGCCTGAACGCGGTCATGAAGCACCAGCTCGACACGCTGCCGCAGGTGGCGAGCCAGTACCTGCACCCGACCAAGATCGAGCTCGCCAAGGCGATCGCGCAGGACGCGCAGCGCAAGTGGGAGAAGAAGGGCCGCGTCCACTTCAACGTCGGCGGCTCGCAGTCGATCGAGGATTCGCTCAAGCTCGTCCGCAACGCGCGTGGCGGCAAGAGCCTGATGTTCGCCTTCGAAGGCGGCTACCACGGCCGCACCCTCGGTGCCTCGGCGATCACCTCGAGCTACCGCTATCGGCGCCGCTTCGGCCACTTCGGCGAGCGCGCGCAGTTCGTTCCTTTTCCGTACCACTTCCGCGGCGGCCAGGGCATGAGCAAGGAGGAATACGGCGAGCACTGCGTGCGCCAGTTCGCGCGCCTGTTCGAGACCGAATACAACGGCGTCTGGGATGCGAAGGCGGGCCAGTGCGAGTACGCCGCCTTCTACGTCGAGGCCGTGCAGGGAACCGGCGGCTACGTCATTCCGCCGCAGAACTTCTTCGTCGGCCTGAAGAAGGTGCTCGACCAGTACGGAGTGCTGCTCGTCGTCGACGAGATCCAGATGGGCTTTTATCGCACCGGAAAGCTCTGGGCCATCGAGCACTTCGGAGTCGTTCCCGACGTGCTCGTCTTCGGCAAGGCGCTCACCAACGGCCTCAATCCGCTGGCGGGCCTGTGGGCGCGCGAAGAGCTGATCTCGCCCGCCGTCTTTCCGCCGGGCTCGACGCACTCGACCTTCGCCTCGAATCCGCTCGGCACGGCGATTGGCCTCGAGACGATGAAGATGCTCGCCGAGACCGACTACGAAGCGATGGTGTCGGCCAAGGGCGCGCACTTCCTCGCGGGATTGCGCGAGCTGCAGAAGCGCCACCCGGAGATCGGCGACGTCGACGGGCTGGGCCTGGCGCTGCGCGCCGAGATCTGCGAGGCCGACGGCCTCACGCCGAACAAGGCGCTCCTCGACCGAATGGTCGACATCGGCCTCGGCGGTGAGCTCGAGCACCGCGGCGGCAGGATCGGGCTCGTGCTCGACGTCGGCGGCTACCACAAGAATGTCATCACGCTGGCGCCGTCGCTGCACATCAGCGGTGAAGAGATCGACCTCGGCCTGGCGCTGCTCGACCAGCTGCTGCGTCGGGCCAAGCGCGCCTGAGGAGCGGGGAGGAGCAACGGCGTCATGACCCGATCGATGGAGTTCCTGTGGCGAGGCGGGCGCTCGGGCGTGCTGCTGATCCACGGCCTGACCGGCACGCCGGCCGAGATGCGCTTCGTCGCCAAAGGGCTGCACGACGCCGGCTTCACCGTCTGCGCGGTGCAACTCGCCGGCCATTGCGGCGACGCCGCAGACCTGCTGGCGACGCGCTGGCGCGACTGGTACGAGAGCGTCGACGCGGCGGCGACGAAGTTGCGCGCCGACGTCGACCACCTGTTCGTCGCCGGGCTGTCGATGGGCGCCTTGCTCGCCCTCGAGCTCGCCATCGAGCGACCGGACGAGGTCGACGGCGTCGGCCTCTACGGAACGACGTTTCGCTACGACGGCTGGGCAATTCCGCCGATCGCCCGCCTGTCGTTCATGCTGCCGCTCGTTTGCGCGCTCGGCCTCGGCCGCGAGCGCACGTTCATGGAGACCTTTCCCTACGGCATCAAGAACGACCGGATCCGCAACTGGATCGTCGGCAGCATGCTGGCCGGAGACAGCGGCGCCGGCGGCCTGCCCGGCAACCCGTGGCCGTCGCTCGCCGAGTTCGTGCGCCTGTCCGGCCACGTCCGGCGCCGCCTCGACCGCGTTCGCGCACCGTGCCTGATCGTCCATGCGACCGACGACGACATCGCCAGCCTCGACAACGTCGCCATCGTCGAGCAGCACGTGTCGGCGCCGGTCGAGAAGATGCTGCTCAGCGATAGCTACCACATGATCACGGTCGACCAGCAGCGCGACCTCGTCATCGAGCGCTCGGCCGGATTCTTCAAGCGCATCGCCGGCGTCGCCGTGCCGGAGCCTCAGGCGGTCGCGATAAGGTAGTCGGCCATCGCGATTCTGGCGGCGTCGTCGAGCGTGGCTGCGCCGCCTATCGAGAAGCGGCGAGGGCCGCGCGCACGCGCGCCGCGTGCGGAATCGGCTCGACTGCGCCGTAGCCTTCGGTCGACAACGCCGCGGCGACGACGGCGTAACGTCCCGCCGCTTCGAGCGACTCGCCGGCGAGCAGGCGGGCGACGAAGGCGCCGCCGAAGGTGTCGCCGGCACCGGTCGCGTCGACCGGCCGGCACGGATGCGGCGCGAGGCGATGGCGCTCGTGCGCGTCGGCGACGAGCGCGCCGGCGGCACCGAGCTTGAGCGCGACGACCTTCGCGCCGAGCCCGAGGCAATGGTCGACGATGGCGTCGGCCTCTTCGAGGCCGGTCAGGGTGGCTACGTCGTCGCGACTCGGCAGGCAGATGTCGCAGCGCGCCATCGCCTCGCGCCGCATCCGTGCCGGCCGGTCGACGCGACCGGTGCCGGCGA